>DASPNN010000677.1:0-2800 GCA_035626495.1 Chryseosolibacter sp. | reverse complement strand
AAGAGTCCCACGCGTCGGGATCATTGATGTTGATGGGTAGAGGTTCGCTCCAAGCCCCATTACGGAATCTCGAAATGTACAGATCGACGTCCAAGGTGCCCTTGCGCCTTCCGGAATTGCCCTTGGCGAACACCATGATCTTTCCATCCGGAGAGAAAGTGATGCAGCCATCGTTGATGTTTTCAGTGTTGATCCCGGCCGGAAGGGGCGCGACGGTATTGACCTCGACATTCGCACCACGGGATGTGACTTTGTAAAGATCTGTAAAGGGAGTACCAGAGGCTTCGTAAATCTTGCCGTTTCCGCGCGACGAGGTAAAGTAAAGCTCGTTATTGAGATAAACAGGCGAGTACTCACTGAACGAGGTATTGATCAGCTCGAGATTCTTGACCTTATAATAATTTGCCTTTTCGTTAAGCTTTTCCAGGTAGGCAAGGCCATTTATCTCGGCCTGCGCGCGGTCTTTCATTCGCTCGTCTGATGACGTAGTGACAATTTCTTCAAGCTCGGTACGGGCCTGATCATACTTTCCGTTTGCTTTCAGCGCCTTGGCATAGTAAAAGTTAACGCTGTCTTTGTTGACGCCACGGCCGCCGGCCTTTTCATAATAGGGTTCGGATTCCTTAATACGGTTGGACAGCCGATAGGATTCAGCGATAAAGTAGTTGGCGCGTGCGGCGCCGCCTTTCGGATCATCCAGCTGTTTTTTGAAAAGCTCGATTGCCGTCTGGTACTTACCGAGGCGAAAGGCCTTGGTGGCTTTTTTCTCAGCACTGCAGCCGGCTAACAGCAGCCCGCATGCTATCAACAGTGCATAAAGGTTTTTCATAATTTCTTAACCCTTAAAAATATAAATTCTTGCGTTCAACTTTTGACCGCTTCCGCGGGAATGTATCTTTTCAGCCAGGTGGCTGCAGCGGGCTTTAACCAGCCGGACTCGAGGGCGCCTTTTGTTGCGACCACATTATCAAAAACCAATGTATTTTCATTCCACAAACCGGATGCATAGCCTTCACGCAGTTTTTTTAGTTCAATGAAAAAAGTGCCGTTGCTCTTATCTGTAAAAGTTATAAGCTCACGGTTGAAAAAATCGATTCCGGTCGCCGCGCCAATGTCCCTGACAGCCTGCACGGACGTGTCGATGGAACAGCCGCTTGCCTGGTTAAAATTCTCATCGACCGCCAGCACAACAAAATGATCGTGCGGCAGCAGGTAGGATGATTTGAGGGGTTGCCCGTGCGCAACCCAGCGGTCGCAATACTCGTGAAGCGACCGGGCGATGATGGCTTTTTCGTCGCTTGAAAACCGTCGGTTAGACTGGTAGATCCAGATTCTTGAGGTTGAGGGCAAGGTGTCAAACGGAACGAACATAGGCGGAAGTCAGCTTTTCAATTTAAACCTTTTGATTCGGCGATTAGTTCTGCAACATCTTTTACCCTAACGTCAGACTCCCGCTCTTTATTTTTCACCCCGTCACTCATCATCGTCATGCAGAAGGGGCACGCAACCGCAATCGTGCTTGCACCGGTATCCAGCGCCTCTTCTGTCCGCTCGATGTTGATGTCTTTGTGGCCGGGTTCGGGTTCTTTAAACATTTGCGCGCCACCTGCGCCGCAACATAAGCCTTTTGCACGACTGCGCTTCATTTCCGCAAGATCCATATCCAGCGCTTCAAGGATGGCACGCGGTGCTTCATAAATATTGTTTGCCCGGCCGAGGTAGCAGGAATCGTGATAGGTCACTTTCTTGCCTTTGAAGGAGACCGCGTCGTTCAGTTTGATGCGACCTTCATCGATCAATTGCTGGAGGAATTGCGAATGATGGATCACCTCATAATTGCCACCCAGCTCGCGGTACTCGTTCCTAATGATGTTGAAGCAGTGCGGGCACGCAGTGACTATTTTCTTGACACCGTAACCATTGAGCACCTGGATATTGTTCATCGCCTGCATCTGGAACAGGAATTCGTTGCCTGCCCTGCGCGCCGGGTCGCCGGTACACGCTTCTTCTGTTCCGAGCACGGCGAACCGTATCCCAACCGCATCCAGGATGCGGATAAACGCGCGGGTCACACGCTTGTAACGGTCGTCAAAAGACCCGGCACAGCCGACCCAGAAAAGCACTTCGGGTGTTTCGCCTTTTGCAGCAAGCTCGGCAATTGTAGGAACGTTCATTTGGTCTCTTATAAAGTGTCTGTTAGTCTTTTGCCCAGTTAAAGCGATCGGAGGGGGAGAATTTCCACGGCGCGAAACTGGTTTCAATGTTTTGATACATGGAATTCCAGGAAGCCGGCGCCGAAGATTCCTCCATAGATGCGTACCGGCGTAATTCCAGGATGATCTCGAGCGGATTGATCAGCACCGGGCATGCCTCAACACATGCATTGCACGTGGTGCAAGCATTGATTTCCTCTTTCGTAATATAGTCGTTGAGGAGGGTTTTGCCATCCGCGAGGCCGGGTCCGCCTTTTTCGAGTGACCTTCCCACTTCCTCCATTCGATCGCGTGTATCCATCATGATCTTGCGCGGAGAAAGTTTTTTGCCAGTGATGTGAGCCGGGCATTCCGATGTGCACCGGCCGCACTCCGTGCACGCGTATGCTGCCAGGAGGTTATTCCACGAAAGGTCGTTGATATCCTTGGCTCCGAATCTGCCCGGTTCGCCGGCGGGAGTGGGGTTCGCGTCGGGCAGCCCGAGCATCAGCTTCACCTCGTTTGTCACGACCGGCATGTTGTTCATGTGGCCTTTCGGTCCGAGCTTCGCGAAATAGGTGTTGGGGAATCCGACAAAAATGTGGAGG
>DASPNN010000676.1:0-2752 GCA_035626495.1 Chryseosolibacter sp. | reverse complement strand
CACGTTCCCATCTTCGACAATGGGGTAAATCCTGACTTCAAAGGCCCGCTGTTCTTTATCGAAAACATGATGATCGACAAAACGGCCCGGCTTACCCTTCAACGTCTCTTCGAAGCGTAACCGCCACTGCTCGCGGACCTCGGGTCTGCTTTCCGGAAGCAGTGAGAGAATATTTTTACCGCGCGATGGCCGAATGCCAAAAGCATGCTTGTGACGCTTGTAGAACTCGCGGTTAAAATCGATCAGCTCAAAGCAGGCGTCGACCAGGCAAATGCTGTCTTCAATGGTGTTGAGGATAGACCGCACATTGGCTTCGTTCTGGAGAATTTTCTTCTGATACGCTTTTCGAATTGTGATATCGCGGCTAAATACGGAGATCACCTGCGTGGAGTCCGGCCGTGTCACCGACTTGAAATGGATCTCCCAATAGTACGTCCTGCCCTCAACATCGAAACTGTCTTCAACTTTGATCGGCGTCCCACTCAGTGCGGTAATACACCGTTCCTTCCATATCCAGGTAAGGTGCGGGTTCACGTTTGCCATCGATTCGATGAGTGAGCTGCCTTTTTTCAGGTCGATGCCGTAGGTTTCAAGAAAGATCCAGTAGAAGCCCGAGTTGAGTATCAGCACGCGGAATTCCTCGTCGAGTATAAGAATATTGGAATCGGCGTCTTCAATAATTGACGTAAACATATCCTGCCACACAGTGACTTCCGCTTTTTCAATGATCATTTATTGCCAGTGGTTTTTGGTGTTCTCAAATCGGCCCCAAGTTCCGCAAAGTTCGGCTGGGGAAATGTCTTCCAGCTTGCATTGCCAAGCAAACTGATACGCGATTTGTTAACCAAAAGACGGGAATTGCATAAAAATGATGAAAACAAACAGGTAACAATAGGTTAACATGTCGATTGAAAGGCGATTTTCGGGGGTTTGTCGCGGATTGATTTCAATCCAAACCCTACACCCGGTTCGGGGCACAATTTTTTCGACTAACGGATTTTAGACGATGTAAGCCAAATACTTTTGCACCGGTTTGTGCGTAAATTATTTTTGGTTATTACAAAAACAGTTATCTGCGGAAACTATGCCATTTGAAGTTGTTAATACCCAGATCAAGAACAGGAAGGAAGAAATGTTGGCAGAACTTCAATTTAGCCGTGAGAAAAATAACGCGATCGGCATCCTGACCAAAGACACCCACGAGCTTGTGACCACCGCCGTTACTGAGATCGCTGAAAATTCGGAAGGGGATTACGTGATTGTGTTGCGCGACCAGGATCTTCACGGACATCCGGTTGAAAGGACACGGTTACTATTGAGCAACATTGAGCGCATCATTCATTTTAATATCTCCTATGACGATCCCCAATACGTCAAGGAACGACGAAAAGAGAAATTCAAGGCATAGAAAAGTATCGCGAAAGTTCGCAGCTTCGTCCGCCGCATCGGCATAGCTAGCGTTTCATGCCGAAAACGATACGTAAGTTCACATCAACCAGTACTTTACATTAAGCCCAGGTAACGACCTAACTGACAAGGTCACAACCGGGGCCCTTCAAAAAATCCGTTTAGATGAATTTTCGACAAGCGGCAGTTATTTCACGCTACAGGGATGATGACAGTTGCTTCTCTCTGTTTATTTTTACCCCCAACAACCCATAACCATTCATGAAATACATTCTTCTGGTGTTTCAGGTAATCGTTTTGACCTGCGGCGAATCTTTTTCCCAGGAATCTGAACCGGTAGTACTGAAAGGAAAGATCATCAATGAAAAGACCCGTGAGCCCATCGACGCCGAGCTTGACATCTATTTTGACAGCGACTTTATCCTCAACGATGTTCAATTAAGCCACAACGGAGAATTTTCTGAGCCGCTGCGTCGCTACGGCTGGTACATCATCAACGTAAAAGCTCCTGGATTTCTTGTCAAGATGGATACCCTCTGGGTCACACGCGAAGGACGGAAGCTGGTTGAGCGCAACTACGCGCTCACGCCCATCGAGCTTGGCACCACGGTGGTGCTGAATAATATTTATTTTCACTTCGGCACCACGATCCTAAAACCCGACTCCTACCCCTCTCTTGACCAGGTCGTCTCATTTTTCAAAGAAAATCCCGACGTTACATTTGAAATTGCGGGGCATACCGATGATGAAGGCGCTGAAGACTACAACATGATGTTGTCGCAAGGCCGGGCGCAATCCATTGTCGAGTACCTGATAAAACAAGGTATCGACCCGATCCGCCTGATCGCCCGTGGCTATGGAGAAAGCAAGCCGCTGGATCCAGGAATTACAAAAGCCGCTAAAGCGCGTAACCGCAGGGTGGAATTTACAGTGGTCGACCTCGCCTCCAAGCAATAACTTTGTTTGCGTAAAAAAAAAATCCCCGCACCGTCCGTGCGGGGATTTTTTTCCTGTCTATAAGTTGGCTTAATCTGGTTAGTCTTTAACCAGTTGCAAAGATGATAATAGGCGACGCGTTCATCAATCAGGGAATTACTTGTTGTGAAAAATCAGTAAAGGCCTGACGAGCGGCAGGATGACATTTGCAAATATTCTCGGCGCAGAGTTTGAGCATGATCAACGTAAAAAAGAAATTTGACTTTGTGTTTTACACGGAGCTGGGTGAAACCTTCATCAATGCCATTGCTCTACCGAGTTCGCGTTTTAGCTTCCTTACACTTGATCTGGTATAAAGAAGGCACATCCCCAAATAGACGGCGACAAAAAGACTTACCATCACAAATGA
>DASPNN010000675.1:0-2161 GCA_035626495.1 Chryseosolibacter sp. | reverse complement strand
GCGTCACAGTCCGTTCATCTCATCCGGGCGCGTTCGTCTGGGTAACTGATCCTGGGGGTCGTGTGCTCCGGCGCGAGGCGTTGGGTCAAGGCCAGCCGGCCGATATTGAGTTTCCGGCGCCGGGAATTTACTTCATTACGTTTGAGCAAGAAGGCATACGCCGGGTAAAAAAAATTGTCATTCATGGAAACACAGGAAATTAAGAACTTCGATTCGACAACGCGCAACGTTTGGCGGCTATTATTTATAATGGGCATGTCAGCGTGTATGCACTCCGTTGCACAAGAGCCGGTACCGACAGACATCCGGGTCAACCAGGTCGGGTACTATCCGCGCGAGAAAAAAATAGCGGTTGTGGTGGGCGAGGGCCGGAAGGATTTTTATATTGAGACTGTTCCGGGATCACGCCAGGTCTTCCAGGGTGTTCTTTCCGCTGCCGTTCAGTCGACATTCTCGTCTAGAAAAAGCCAGGTAGCAGATTTCTCTTCCCTGACCGATACCGGGACCTATGTTCTGATCGTGCCGGGCCTTGGAAAGTCGTGGCCTTTTGAGATCAGGCACAACGTCCTGGCCGAGGCGGCGCGGGCCTCCCTGAAGGCTTTTTATTTTCAACGTTTTTCAACCGCCCTCGCGCCGGGGTTTGCCGGAAAATGGAGCCGGCCATTTTGCCACCCCGATGATCGTGTATTGATCCACGCGTCTGCGGCCGACGACAAACGCCGAGAGGGAACGGTTATAGCCAGCCCGCGGGGGTGGATGGATGCGGGTGATTACAATAAATACGTTGTGAACAGCGGAATTTCAACCGCAACGTTACTCTCGGCGTATGAAGATTATGGCACGCACTACAGATCGCTGAACCTGGTGATCCCCGAAAGTTCAAATACGCTTCCCGACATCCTGGATGAAACGCTTTGGAACCTGCGGTGGATGTTGACGATGCAGGACCCCAATGACGGAGGCGTGTATCACAAGTGCACGAACGCAAACTTTGATCCGATGGTAATGCCCGACCGTGCGACGACACCACGGTACGTAGTCCGGAAAAGCACCGCGGCAGCGCTCAATCTTGCG
The DNA here is from genome assembly GCA_035626495.1 of Chryseosolibacter sp. Lineage (GTDB taxonomy): Bacteria > Bacteroidota > Bacteroidia > Cytophagales > Cyclobacteriaceae > Chryseosolibacter. The sequence goes on along the minus strand of DASPNN010000675.1, from coordinate 1,087 downwards.
GCCGTGTGTGCGCAGGCAGCACGCGTTTTTCGCATGTTCGACAAAGAGCTGCCTGGCCTGGCAGATAGCTGTCTCGTTGCCGCCCAGCGCGCGTGGCAGTGGGCGCGTAGCCACCCCGATGAGAGGTACGAACAGGAGAAAATCAACGCACAATTCGATCCCGACATCACAACCGGTGCCTACGGTGATAGCGATGTCAGCGACGAGTTCGTTTGGGCTGCGTGCGAGCTCACCGCCACCACAGGCGACAACGCTTATGTGAAGAGTGTTTCGTTGATCAACGAAGAACCCCTGCGAGTTCCATCGTGGAACCAGGTTAAGCTACTGGGATACTACACACTCGTTCGACATGAAGAAAAGCTGAAGGGTGTGTTGAAGAATGAAATTCCCACCGTTCGGGAACGCCTTGTCGGAAAAGCCAATGAGATGATCACGGGCGTCGAGAAACGGGAATTCCGCACTGTCATGGGCGGCAATCTCCGGGATTTCGTCTGGGGCAGTAATGCGGTGGCGGCAAATCAGGCGATCCTGCTGCTGACGGCTTTCAAGATTTCAGGGAATCGTGCTTTTTACGAATACGCCATTGGCCAGGCGGATTACCTGTTGGGTCGAAACGCGACCGGCTACTCCTTCCTGACCGGCTATGGGGATCGCACACCCATGCACCCGCACCATCGGCCCTCAGAAGCGGATGGCGTCGCCGATCCGGTACCAGGCCTGCTTGCAGGGGGGCCCAATCCCGGCATGCAGGACAAGTGCAAGTATCCCTCGTCCGTTCCGGATGAAGCGTATGTCGACGATGCGTGTTCGTATGCATCCAACGAGATCGCGATTAACTGGAACGCGCCGTGCGCTTACCTGCTCGGGGCGCTCGAAGCATTACAGGCACGGTGATCAAATGACAGGCTGCACGATGCTCCTGAGAGCGTCCTTTGTGATGGGTTTTTGAAGGTACCCTTTCACCTCCGGAAAGCTCCGGGCCCGGGTCACGTCCTTGGAATGGCCCGAGGAGCTGATAATGTAGATATCCAGTTTTTTGGCAAGGTTGTCCTTGATCCGGGCGTATTCTTCCAAAAATCCCCACCCG
>DASPNN010000674.1:0-12012 GCA_035626495.1 Chryseosolibacter sp. | reverse complement strand
CCGGGAACACGTAGTCGATACGTTCCAGCGCAATGCCAAGGCTCTGCTTGAGATACACGGCAGCCTTGTCGGGTCTGTCCAGCTTGATGTTGATGACCCCGAGATTATTCGCGCAGGTAGCGACATTTTTATGATTTTTTCCAAGCTGCTCTTTGAATATCGACATGGCTTGAGACAACATATTTTCAGCGTCCTGAAGTTTGCCAAGGTCCATCTTGGCCAGCGCCACGTTATTCATCGAATATGCGTGGTCGACGCTTTGATCGGCTGGTCTAAGCTCAAGCGCTTTTAATCCGAATTGCTCCGCCTTTGCGGGCTGACGCATCAGCCGGTAAAGATTGCCCAGGTTGGCCAGCGTGCTTGTATAGTAGGGATGACGTTCTCCGTAAACAGTCTGGCAAATACTGAGGGCCTTCAGGTAGAATTGCTCGGCTTCATTGTAGCTGCCTGTTTTGACATAAAGGCCCGCATAGTTGTTGAAGGCAGTTGCAAGCAACGGGTGATTTGGTCCCAGGGTTTTAGACCAGATTCCATACGAGTCCTCATAATAGATGGCCGCGGCGCGATAGTTGCCCATTTGTTCGTATAGGGAGGCCAGGTTGTTGAGTGAGACGCCGTAATTGAAATGATTCTCTCCGAGCGTTTTCCTTCGGATTTCCGCCGCCTCATAGAGATACGTTTCAGCTTTCGCGTAATTTCCCTGGTCCTTATAGAAATTACCAAGCTCGTTGATTGGTAACGCATAGGCTGCATCTTTGCCCCCTACCCGCTCGAGTGTTTTGGCGGATTCAAGCAGGTATTGTTCAGCTTTTCCGAGTTCTCCTCTTTGACCATGAAAACGCCCAAACCCCATATAGATAAACCCGGCGTAAGGTTCCTGGTGTTTAAGCAGGCTCGGCGCGCCTTTCACAATGGACAATGCCTTTTGAAGATTCAACTCTGCGTCATGCATTCGCCCCTGGTCCATCTGCGCTACGGCCAGGAAAAAAACCAGAAATGCGTGGTCGGGGTCGCGGGGGCCAAACTCTTTTTCCGAAAGGGCGGCCATCTGCGCAGCCAGATCGGACATTGCGCCCATGTCCCCATGTTGGAATTTTGCGAGGAGTTGCTGGGTGCCTTTTATGAGGTCATCGCTTTGGCCAAAGACGGCCGTCAAATGAAGGCCCACAAGGACCAATGTCGCAAGCGCACGTTGCATATTAATTTATATTCGAAGCCAAACAGAGGCGCTAATAAAAAAAATAACCGGACATGTCCGGTTATTTTTTAGATTCACCAACTTATTCCAAAACTACTTTTCCAAACCAAAGGGTTTTACCCGGCTTGTCGGCTCCCAGGAAAACGATCGAGTTATCGCCGGGAATCGGAAGGATGGGGTTGCCATTGTGCAGGTAATATTGGGGCTTGCCATCCACTGTGCCAAAGGCAACGAAGTCGCTGATGTCACCGGTGCCGGGCTCGATGCGCGCCACATTCGGATAAATGAGCGCTTTGACTGCTTTATACTTACCTTCCTTTTCAGTGCGTACACCATCCATCTCCATCACGGTCCAGTAGATCGTGCTCTGACCTTCGCTGATGATTTGTACCGTCGGAGCCATGCGCGCGTATTTGTTGTTCTCCTCCCTTCTCACGCCATACTGTGCCTTAAGCTTGCCCTGGCTGTCGAAGTAGAAGGTGACCACATCGCGATAGGACTTGAATGTCACGTTCTGCCTTTTTTCTTTCTGGAAGTTCTGTCCGCAGATGACGATAGAACCATCCTTATAAACGGCTGCGGTAGTGAAGTGGAAGCGTTTGCCGCGGTACGAGGGTGTTTTCTTTTGCGACGGGGGAGTCTTCAACTTAGCCTCGAATTCGTCCAGATCGGTGGTGGTAAGGTACTCGAGCTTCGAGCCTGTGATCTTGGCAAGCTGGAACAGTTTCCACTTCATGCCTTCTGTGTCTGCACCCATCGGAATGGCGGCGTCGTGAAATTTGCCATCATTGGCGGGGCCCATCATGTAAATGCTTTGACCCGTTGTTACCATTTGGTTGATGTTCCATGCGCTCGCTGCGGCCTTGAAGTCGACCCGGTTCAGCACCTTGCCTTCCCGGCTGATGTGAATGAAACTGAAATCGTGCGGATCGGACTTTTTCTTGCCAAGCTGCGAAGCAGCAAAAACAAGTCCTACATCGCTGGTGGAAAGGTCGCCCTGGTCATCGGTATCGGCAGCTTCATTGCCGGCATCTTCTTCATCCAGGCCGGAGTCATCGCTTTCGGCAGAAATATTTGTGATCAGGTAGGAGGCGGCGATCGAGACCGGCATTGCAAAAGAAAATTTATCGGTCACCGTGGTATTGAGCTGCGCATCGATCTTTAAAACAATATATTCATTCGGGTCTGCGTTCTTGCCTTTGGCTTTCACCAGTACGACCACGTCACCGTTCTCGTCGTTTTCGAATTTACGCAACAATGTATATTTGTTTCCCGCATCGTCTTTCGGCTTCACCTTGTCGAGCAACTTTACCTTTTTCTTGTAGCCGCCAAAAAACCAGTCCCAATTGTAGTTAATAAGTTTCTTGCGCAGCACGAACGTGCCAGTCATATTGTTTTGAACGGAAATACCTTCGACGGTGTAGTCATCGCCTTTGTACCTCTTATTCTTATAAACATCCTCCTTCTCCTCCATGTTCACAAAATTGAATTCCTTGTCGAAGTAGTAATTCTGATATTTTACCCGGGTCTTGCTTCCGGTGAAATTGTTGGTAGCCCGTGTCACAAACGACAGCATTGTTTGTTGTGTGTTCTGGTCGTAAGCGACCTCGTCAAGGTAGCCGCGCTTAGCCTGGCCCGTGATCTGGTAAGTCTTTTCCAGCGCAAGTTTTTGAGCCGTGGCTGCGAATGATATTGCGCAAAAGACTGCACATACCGTTAAAAAGATTCGTTTCATTTTTTTCGAAGGTTAGGTGTTCAACTAGTGTGATACGAAAGTACGCTCACACATTTTGTCAGATTATCCCATTGATCAGGTATATTTCTATCCGAGGTGGTACGGAGCGACTGAGGAATTCCGGTATAAGAAACTCAAATATCCGCAACGGCCTCCAGCCTATCCGTAGTGGTACGGATGGAAATGGCGTCTGCTCGCAGTAAAAAGGCGGTTTATACGAGGTTGTTTTCGAAGGCGAATTTGATCAGCCCTACCAACGTGTTTGTGTTTGTTTTCCGGAAAATATTCTTCCGGTGTGTTTCAACCGTTCTCTCGCTGATGAATAACTTCTCGGCCATCTGTTTATTGGAATATTCTTTGGCGATAAGTTTCAGTATTTCTTTTTCGCGTTCGGTGAGCAATGCCGATTTCTGATCAGGCTGGTTGAGTTCCAGCATCATAATGCGGGTAATTTCGGGGCTGACATAAGGGTACCCCAGCGCTATTTGTTTCAACGCGTTGCGGAGCTCGAATTGCTGAATGTTCTTCAACAAGTAACCATTCACTCCCTCCTTGAGTACGTTTCTGACAAGCGAAGCCTCGTCGTGCATACTCAGAATGGCCACCTTAACTTTAGGATGGGCCGCCTTAACCCTTTTAAAAAGGTCAAGGCCGGACATTCCAGGAAGTGTGTAGTCGGTCAACAGGATATCGGGTTGTTGCTTGTCAAGAAACTCAATCACTTCTTCGGCAGACTGCAGTGCTGCAAGGATCTGAAAATCGGGATCAGTCTCGAGCAGGGACTTCAATCCGTCTAAGACGATGTGATGATCATCGACAAGTATGATGCGTATCGCGCGGCCTCCATTCATCATATTAAAATAGGTCTCTTGATTCTCAGTTGCAAGCGTCATGGCAGAAATTGAACTGGAATCTGTTCTGGTGAATAACATCTTATAAATCGCGCCCGGTCGATTGCAAGCAGTACCGAAACGATCATCAACGTCAGCAGCAGCGACTGTGCATAAGGATTAATCACGCTCCATCCGAAGTACTCCGAAATGAATGACATCAGGAATGAAAAGAATGCCGCCAGGAGAACCGAAATCGACAATCGTGCGAGGTTTTTACCGGATGTATAAACCGGGGAGCCTTTCGTCTTCAAGTGATAATGGAGTGCGCGAACGAACCCCGCATACTGGCGGGAGCGGTCTTCGCAATCAGAGACAGACAAATGATACTTGTTGCTGACTGTGATTGAGCGGTTGTCGCTCGACCTGATCGTCATTTGATAGGCAGGCCCTTTCTTGCGCGATAACTTGACTGCGGCGATCCGGTCGTAGGGCACGGTCTCCTCCCTGCCAGCTGACTGAATCGTCAAAGCATCGTGGCCAAGGACAATGGTATAAGCCTTCTCTGACAACGAATTTTTGAAAGTATACTCCACGCAATCTTTTCGGAAAGATAGGCCGGTGCAAACGCGGCCAGGAATACCATTCGATTGGTATTCACCTCTCCGTACTGCTACGGAGTCTATGTGGCAATGGCAAACGTTGGAACGGTAATGGTCACCGTAGTCCCCTGCCGGCCGGGCTCCGAATCAATTTCGATCTCGCCTTTTATCAGACCGATTCTCGAGTTGATGTTTCTCCAGCCGTTACCTTGGCCGAGCATCAGCAAGTTGGTATCGAACCCATGGCCATCATCTTCAATGGTAAGCACAAGTTCATCCACATGCTGGACGAGCTGGAGGGAAATGTGTTTCCCTTTGCTGTATTTCACGACATTGTTGACCCACTCCTGACAGACCCTGTATAAGGCGATCTTGTGCGCCACCGGCATATCCTCCTTCACGTCGAATGCCTTGACTACAATCTCAAATTTGCCCGCGCGATTCATACGGGACGCAAATTCATTGAGAGCCTGCTCCAGGCCATCCTTCATTAAGGCCTGAGGCATCAGGTTAAAGGCGATGTTCCGGATTTCAACATTCATGTCGTTGAGCAAACCCAGCGCATAGTCGACGGTGTTTTTTTCGGGATTATCGCGAGAGAGATTCAGCCTCAGCGCAGAAATGATCTGGCCCAGCCCGTCGTGCAAGTCAGCCGCAAAACGTTTTCTTTCTTCTTCCTGCGAAGCAATTACGGCCTGAAGCTGGCTTTCACGCAAAGCCGCACGCGTAGCCTCGAGCTCCGCTTTTTGTGTCAAGCGCGTACGGTTGTGCCAGAGGTATCCGACGATGACCATACCAAGGAGTACCACGATGAGCCCAAGAATAAAAAGCCGGTTCTGCCGAAGTCCAATTTCCTTGAGTTCATTCTCCTGTCGAAGGAACTTGATTTCATTCACTTTCTTTTCTGTTTCGTAGCTGGTTTGCAGGTCCTGCAGCTGTTTGCTCTTTTGCTCGTTGTAGAGCGAATCTTTAAGCCCCACGGAAGTCACAAAATACTCGTACGCCTTTTCGTAATTTTTTTCCTTTCTATAGGTATCGGACAAAACCGTATAAATATGACGCCGCAGATCCTTGTAGCCGATGGCTTTGCTTTCTTCGAGGGCCCTGAAAAGATATTCTCTGGCCCCCCGATGGTCACCTTTCATATTCAGCATTTCACCCATGTTGTTATTGGCGACCGCGTGCGCCATCCGGTCGTTCAGACGACGGATAATGTCAATCTCCTTTTCGAAATACTTTCTGGCTTCATCGAATTTACCCTGCTTCGCCAGGATATTGCCCATGTTGTCATAGTTGAAACCCGCGCCATAGAGGTCGTTCAGCTGTTCCTTGATCACCGCTGATTCACTGTAGAATTTCATCGCCGTCGCCAGCTCGTTTTTCAACTCATACACATGGCCAACATTGTTCATGCTGTGGGCTATCAGCGCAGAGTCTTTTAGCGAATGACTGAGTTGAAGTGCGCGAAGCAGATGCGCTTCAGAGCCAGGGATATCATCATGCTTTTTTTCCAGCGTGCCCAGTTCATTAAGCACCGCAATGATCCCACGCGTATCCCCAAGCTCCTCGTAGATTTTAAGCGACTTCAGATATAGGTCGATGGCTTTTTCAAAATTACCCTGGAAATATGTTGCGACTCCCCCATTGAGCAAGCTCTTTGCTTCGGCCGGGCGGTTACCGGACGCTTTGGCGAGTCGCTCCGCCTGAAGCGCGTAGTCCAATGCTTTGGCGAAGTCATTGCCACGGTAGCCCAGGCTAAGTTCATTCAGAATGTCAATTTTTTGCGAATCGGCGGTTGTGGTATTCAACAGCCTGTTTAAGCTATCTAATTTTGAATTCTGGCAATAGGCCAGCAGGCATGCGACGACGAGCAAGCTAGTGAGGAGGTATTTCATTCAATAAAAATCGGTAAAGTTCTTTAACTTTCCACAACACCGGCGGGCAGGGATTCAGCGAATTCATTAAAGCGGCGGTTAATCGCCGGCTGCCTCCGGCACAATCAAATCAAAAACAGCCATGAAAAAAATACTCGCAGTCCTCGTCGTGATGACGCTCGCAGTTGCAGCTGCTGCTCAAGACCCGCTTCGGATCATTATGATCGGCGCGCATCCCGACGATTGCGATCAGGACGGGGGCGGTACAGCCATCTTGTTTGCCTCCCTGGGTCATGCAGTGAAGTTCGTGTCTGTAACAAACGGGGATGCCGGCCACCAAAGCATGGGAGGAGGCGCACTCGCCAAACGGCGGATCGCGGAAGCCAAAGAAGCCGGCAAACGTTTCGGGGTTGAATATGACGTGCTCGACAACCACGACGGAGAGCTCGTGCCGTCGCTCGAGGTACGCCTGCAAATCATCAGGAAAATCAGGGAGTGGAACGCAGACGTCGTCATCGCGCCACGGCCGAACGATTACCATCCGGACCACCGGTACACCGGCGTGCTTGTCCAGGACGCTGCCTATATGGTGGCCGTGCCGAACGTCGCTCCCGACACGCCGCCGCTCAAAAAAAACCCGGTATTTCTATACTTCCAGGATTTCTTCCAAAGACCCAATGCGTTTCGCCCGGATATTGCAGTCGACATCTCCGCGGTATTTACACAGAAGATACATGCCATGGATGCGCATGAGTCCCAGATGTATGAATGGTTGCCCTGGATCGGAGGTTATGCGGATCAGGTACCTGCAGACAAAAGCCAACGCGAAAAATGGCTTTCAGCAACGCGGGCAGTTGCAATTACACCCGAGGTACGGAGGTCGCTGGAAAAATGGTACGGTAAAGAAAAGGCAGCGTCGATCGCCCACGCTGAGGCGTTTGAAATTTGCGAGTATGGCACTCAGCCTTCACCCGAACAGATCATGAAGCTATTTCCCATGCTTGGCGCGAACGCCCCTGCGGAAAAACGCACGCGCTAGTGTCAATAGGTAGCCTGGATCCCAAAAACATCTTGAAAGAACTCGTCGAGGGAATCCGTCTTTTTGCGCTTATAGCCGTCTTCCTCAATCGTTATCCAAAATTCATCGGAGCCCTTTACGGGGGTAATGATATAGGTCGCGTCGGCAGAAAATGCGCGGACACTTTTCGCACCTTTAAGGAAATGCTTGACCGTTTCGTCAATGAGATTGAGCGCCGGCATGAGGAAGCTAGTTCAGCTCGAGAGCAAATTCCTGAACAATCAGCCTTTTTATCTCTTCCGGGGAAAGAGGCTTGTTAAAGTAATATTTGATACCAAGGTCTTTTGCTTTCTTGAGGTCTTCCGGATCAGCCGAAGAGGTGAGTATGACCAGTGTGATCAGGTGTTTGTCCGGCAGGTCCATGGCGAGAAACGCCTCGAAAAATTCATAGCCGTTCATGATCGGCATATTCAGGTCGAGAAAGATTATATCGGGTTTTTGGATCTCCCCCGTCTTGCACAATTCCAACAGGTCCAGGGCGTGCTGACCATTGGTTGCAAAATGAATCTCGTTAGTGAATCCCAATGAGCTGATCGTTTTTTCACTCAGGAAGTTGAAGATCTTGTCGTCGTCGATCAATAAGATATTTTTTTTCATAACACCCCGGTTTCTCTTTGTTTAAAGATAACGAAAAACTGCACGTGTTTTTTATTCAAAAAAAAATAACGTTGCAGGTACGGAATAGCGCATTTCGCTGCTTTAAATCTAGATTTATATCTGTAGTTTTCAGTTTCCGGATCCTGTCGTGACCAGCCGTACCAGCAAAATGAAAACCAAAGAATGTCCTTCATGTGCGATGCAAATCGATGCCAGGGCGGGCGTATGCCCCGTATGCAGTTATGAGTTCCCTGTTCAGTCATCGTTGCTAAAATGGATTGCGGTTATCCTTCTCATACTTGCGCTTCTGGGAATGTTACTATAGCTGCGCGCTACTGAAACGGGTAGGGCCTTTGGACTATTTTCTGCGTGAATGCCTCCCCTTGAGAACGCTTGATCGTCATTGTCTCAAGTCTCCGGTTTATCTCAATGTCGTAATTCCGGAAGAACTCAGTGCCAATCACACCGTGGACACTGGTAAAGAAGTTCAGGGCATCGGAATTTGGCACAACCAGAATGGGTAGATTCTCCCCCAGCACCGGTCCAACCGAAACATAGTTTGAAAGCGAAAGGGCCGGGCCCCTTGTTCCCACACGCACCTTAGCGCTCTTCCCATGCAACGCCAGCTTGCTTTTCTCCAGCAGCCGCGCATAGCGTTTGCCAAACAGGATCACCGACTGACAGTATGGATCGAGTATAAGATTCACTCTAATTTTCCCATTGATCATCACGGGGATGATCGCAAGGCTATTGCGTTTTTGGATCTCGATGGTGATCTCGTCGAGCGTGCCAGCAATAGGTCGAAGCGTGTCCTGACCAATACAATCAGCACCCACGGTCAAAATAAAAAGCAGTGAAACGATCCCGGTCCTAATCATATGCAAGTCTTAAGCGTCTACAGGTTCAATCTTCAGGTGCCAGGATGAAATGAGGCTAACAATTTTGTGCCGGCTGTTTGATTCCTGAGCCAGAGCCCCACATACTTTTTCCACCAGCATTCTTGCAGGTATAATTCTTTATTTGACAGACAAAAAAGTGTCAAATGGAACGTTTACTGCTGCTTGGCGTCATTTGCTTAATGTTAGCGTCACGGGCATGGGCACAGGACGACAGCATCCGGTATCGGCATGGGATACCCGTGACTGAAAATGACACGACCGAAAATGACCTTGTTGAAGACCGCTACCCGCATGAGCGGTTAACACGCATCCTCCCCGAAAACCTGCCCTCGCAGCTCAGGAGGGCGCTGGAACGAAAATCAGTTTATACGGGATGGGAAAAATTCCCCGTATACTTCAATGAAAATACGAACCTGTATATCATCCGGATCAAGACTGACCGGACGATAAAAGTTTTTGGCCTTAACCATGCGGGCAAAGGAGTGACCTATGACGAGATGTCCATTGATTAAACTTTGACCTGTTAAGAAATAAGACGCTTGCCCTATGGCCTCCGTTTCCCTTTGCGGTGACACGACGCGAAATCTTACTTTAAAAGATGTACCCCTCTCGGCGAACAGCGCGGGTATTGGGACGAAACGCTTCCGGAAGTCGACGCGAACATATTCCCACGGTCTCAAAAAAACACTGGATTCAGCCCGGGAGTACCGTGGCTGGAGTCAATACATGCTGTATCGCGAGGCGAAACGGAAGGTGTATTTGCGGGAGCACAAACCGGGCATCGCGACCACCATTATCGCTTCGACGAAAGTGGCAAACCGATTTTCGGGCGACATTCAAGAGCAACAAGTAAGAGATTTGATATTCACCTGAAAGTGGAGTTGCTGACAAATGCTATTCTTTTGCTGTCCGGCGACCATGACGGTACGTTGATGGTTCCCTGGCCCCCGTACAGGTAAGCGATCACCCGGGCCGATGAGCCATTCACGTCCATAATCCTGAGATATACCGGTTTGTAGAACGGGTGATCATCCGGCGCAACGTCCTTCATATAGGAAAGAAAAACGATTCGCTTGCCGTCGGGCGAAATATGCGGGAACCAGTTGTTATACTCATCGTTTGTCACCTGTATTTGATTGCTTCCATCCGCGTTCATTCGCCAGATTTGCATTGTGCCCGAACGCGTCGAGTTAAAATAAATATACTTGCCATCGGGGGAATACTCCGATCCGTCGTCGAGTCCCTTGCTTTGCGTCAGTCTGGTCTCCTTACCGCCTTTTACGCCGATCCTGTAGATATCGTACTCATCATTTCTCCCGCCGGTGTAGACAAGATATTTGCCATCGGGAGACCATCCATGAAGGTACGAAGGGCTTAGTGGTGTCACGCGGACTGGCTTTCCTCCGCCCGCGGGCATGACATAAATAACCGAATTCCCGCGGTCATCCTGGCTGTGATGACTGATCCCCAACATTTTCCCGTCAAATGAAAGAACATGGTCGTTGTTATTCTTAACGGCAAAATCCGTTGGAATCGTCTTTGGTATTCTGCTGTCCAGGCTGAACTCATACAGCTTCCCATTTGCATTGTAGATCAGGCTGCGCCCGTCGGTGGTCCAGTTTGGCGCCTGCAGGGAAGTGTTCTCGCTGTAAACTATCGTTCTTGCTCCTGTCTCAACTTCCATCACTTCAATGTGGCTGCCAAGAAACTCACGGTATGGCACCAGGCCCTTTCGCGCCGGTACGACCAGGCGAACATTGCGAAGCTTCACTTGCTCAACCGCATCTTCATTGTGTGAACAAAGGAACAATCCGAGGTAGACTTCGTCGCCCAGAGATATTCTTGTAGTTTCAATCGTCGTGAAAGGGTCCCCAAACTTTGCTACAGACATGATATAAACACTATCGCGTCGTTCGAGCTGAATCACATCGGGTGCACTTATGGATGATCTCTGCTCCTCCGTCGTACCTCCAGGGGTTCGACGATATTGCAGCGCCGTAAGTCCATCGCCATGCGCAACAACGTTGATATGCGGGCTGTTTGCTTCCAGGCTGTGTCGCACCATGACACCCACCTTCCGGTGCGGATCAACGCCCTTTCCGATAAACTCCGCGGTGGCCTGAAGGATGAAATTCCCTGAGATTCTCGTCCAGAGAAAGTGAAAATCGTCGCGCGCTCCCCACATATTGCCGCTTGCGCCTTCGATCGAATATAGCTGCTGGACTGAATCGTATTCAAGGACGCCGTGTTGTGCCGGATTACCCACATGTGTGAATCCCTCAAACAGTGGGTTCCTGACTATCTGCGCGACAGTTGGTGACGGCAACGTAATGGCAATAATCAAGACGACTCGACAAAACATGTTTATATATCAGTGGTGCAAGTCAAGTTAGTCACGGCGGAAGGCTTGTTGAGGGAGAATTACACCGCAGTCCTATTGAACTGCCAGGCGGTCGGTGGCAGCCACGCGGGGAAACCGCTTCCCAGGCCAACCCGCGTCCCGGGAAAGTCGCTTTATTCGTCGAATAAGGCAATACAATCCGAAGAATCAGAAGGGCGAGGACAATGGAGCCGCGAAGGCATAAGAATGGAGGCTGTGTTTCTCAAACTAACAGTCATGAAAACGCCATTCATTTTAGCGGGCATGCTGCTGCTCTTTTCTGTGGCGGCGAACGCCCAGGCCGATACGGCACAACAGAATTCACCAGTTGTCAATTCCGCGCCAGCGGATGCGAAAGGTGCCTCATCCGACAGATATCGCAAAGAAGACAGGCTCGTGATTGAATCTGCGAAACTTCCGGCAATGCTGCGCCAAACGCTTGAGGAGAGTGAGCAATACCGCGGTTGGGAGCATTCGGTGATATACTTCGACAGGAGTACAAAACAGTATGTTCTGACCCTGACGGCTGTGAACTCTACGCGCACCTATAAGTTTGACGAAAACGGCAAAGCCATCACCGACGATGATCCGAAGAAAAACGACGACCAATAAGCTTGGCCGGTTCAGCGAATCAGGTCATTGATATCGATTTTGTCAAGATACTTTTTAAGATCTGCAGGTTGCGCTGTGCAGATCCGGGAGACTTCTTTAGTCTCGCTATCGTAATACTCCTCGATGAGCTTGTCGTGAAATGCAAACAAAGTCACCTTGTAGTTGTAGTAGTCGACCGTGGCCAGCATGTGACCGTTGTAGTGCAAC
>DASPNN010000673.1:0-5594 GCA_035626495.1 Chryseosolibacter sp. | reverse complement strand
CCAGTATGTATGCCGGCATTACTTAATGGTGTGCAATGAGTGATCCGAAAGTTTCTGTAATCATCCCAAACTATAACCATGCACGCTACTTGCGGCAACGGATCGAGACAGTGTTGAGTCAGACCTATCGGAATTTTGAAGTGATTATTCTTGATGATTGTTCAACCGACTCGAGCAGGGAAATTATCGAATCCTATCGCGGGCATTCCATGGTCACCAAGATCATTTACAATGAAAACAACAGCGGGTCTCCGTTCAGGCAGTGGAGGAAGGGCCTGCAGGTCGCAACCGGCCAATGGATTTGGATCGCGGAAAGCGATGATTATGCTGATGAAAAATTCCTCGCAACCATGCTGTTCGGATTGCACGATTGCGCCAACGTAGGACTGATTTACTGCGACTCGTTTGTCGTCAGGGACGAAACAGTTTTACCCGAAACGTTTGCACCATTGAAGAACCGGCAGATCGGAACCTCCCGATGGAGCGAGAGCCATTGCGCCCCGGGTATTGAGGAGATTGCGAACTATGTTTTGCGCTTTGGCACGATCAATAACACCAGTGCGGTTCTATTCAGGCGCGACCTGCTGGTTGAGACTGATCCATTTGATATCGACCTGAAGTATATTGGGGACAAGTATGCTTTCATTAAAGTGCTGTCGAAATCGAATGCCGCTTACATAAACGCCCCGCTCAATTATTATAGAAACCCATTCAACTCAAAACATTCGGACAAATTGCTGGGTTATTTCTTTGAACAGTTTCTGATCTTTAATTGGGTAGACCGGCACGTCAATATCCCCGGCGAAAAGTTTAACGCCGCATTTTACGAGCAGACCCAATTTTCATTCCTTAGGCATTGGCGAAGTTTACATCTGTATGTGAGGCTGTTTCGGATCAATGGCTCACTGGTTATACGAAATATTTTTTTCAATTTGATAAGGCCGTTTCGGCCGAGGTCCAAACAAGCGGGCCGTTAACAATGTACAATGATTTTGCAATCGGTTTTTTGTCATTGCTGTTCCATCGGATCAGCGGCAACGAAGCGCAAAAGGCCACCGATAAAAAGCAAACGCAATAGCACCCATGTCGACAATCCTGTTTTATTCGCCTTTTAATCAGCGTTCGCGTGACACGGAATCGGTGATGATTGCGTTTCGCAAACAAGGTCACAGGGTCATGTCGCTGAGCCAGGCTGATGGGTCAGGCATCCACCCTTTCCTTGAGTCGAAAGGAATTGAAACATTCACTCATGTGTTGACCGGTTCGCCGAATGCTCTATATTTCACTCGGCACCTGTGGTTTTTTATCCGCTTTTGCCGTAAGCACAAGGTGGATATTGTTTATAGCCATCTCGAATCTGCTAACTTCGTCGCATCGGTCGCGCAGTATTTTGTAAAGGCAAAAATTTTTATTTGCCGCCACCACATGGATCTCGGCAGGCATCATGGATTCGATCGATCGTTGTTTTACAAGTTGACGTATCGCCTGGCACGGCAGATAATCGTCGTTTCCAACAGCGCGAAGCGATATCTTGTTCGTGCCGAGAAGATAAGGGAGGATAAGATCATCCACATTAACCTCGCCTACGATTTTGATCTTTACAAAAAAGCCGATGATCGAAATGTACGTAAGATTCGTGAACGTGTGAATGGAGACGTCCTTCTGGTTACGGCGGGGCGCTTCAACATTTTCAAAAGGCAGGAGATGTCAATAGCGACATTGAAAAGATTGCGCGCACGCGGTGTAAATGCAAAATTGCTTTTGCTCGGCTCCGGCGAGCGCGACGCAGAGATACGCTCGTTTATATCCGATCAGGGCATGAACGACCATGTTGTCTGCGAGGGCCATGTGACAAACATTTTGGATTACCTGTCCGCCGGCAATTTCCTTCTGCATCCGTCGATGTCGGAATCAAGCTGTGTGGTTGTAAAAGAAGCCGCCGTCGCCGGCTTGCCTGTCATCGTCTGCAGAGGCGTCGGCGATTTTGATGACTACATTGTAGACGGTCAAAACGGTTTCATGGCAGAGGTGGATAATTTTGACATCACGGCAGCCGAACTCGTTTTGCACCATTATCGGAGCAAAGAATTTCTCGAGCTGATGGCGCGCAGGCTGCGCGAACGTGTCATCGAGCTTTTCAGCATAGACTCTGTGATCTGGAAGTATGAGGCGCTGAACCGCAAGGACTGATCATACTGGCCGCCAGGAAGACTTCACGCCAGACGATTTGGAAACATTTTCGACCGTCCTGACTGGGACGGTGACTATTCCGGACCGGGAAAATCCGTCTCATTGCCGGTCAATTCTCCCACATGAGCCGTGTCCCAGACACGAAAGGTGAAAGGCAGCTCACCCCGCGATGGGGAAGAAATTCGATCATTGTTACAGGGAAACGCTGGTCTGGTTTGCCCCGCCCGCAGCGGTGTGTCAAAAGATTTGCCGGTGATGATCCAAGTTTCGGAATTCGTTTTTTGCGAGGTTGATCCTGACATGAACCATCGGCTATTCTGATATTGCCAACAAGCTTGGGTGAAATTGGTCTGCAATCCGAGACTCATAGGTTGAAATATTTTGGTCGATAAGATACTGAGGTAACTGGCGTGTCTTTCAGACAAAACGATGTTGTAAATTTCACCCGGCTTGCAATTGCAGTAATGTGGCTGTTTTGCACTTCCAGATTTTTCACGTTAATTAAAGGTTGAAAGTAAACCGGTAGCCTTTGCGTGGACCGCAAGCCGGGAATACACCGAACGCCGGTAAGATGGTCCGCACTGGTTCAGCGCATTTGACAAATGACCATGAGCATCACCATACGAATGTTTGAACACCTGTGAGTCGCCAGCCTTTTTTTTCTGTTGTTATCCCGACTTATAACCGCGCCGCGCTGGTAGGGAAGACGATATCAACAATTCTGGATCAACAGTTCACGGATTTCGAGCTGATCATTGTAGACGATGGCAGTAAGGATAATACGGAAGAGGTTGTCCGATCCTTCAATGACATGCGTTTGACGTACTTCAAAAAGGAAAACGGTGAACGGGGAGCCGCACGCAATTTCGGTGCTCAAAAGGCGAACGGCGTGTATGTCAATTTTTTTGATTCCGACGACCTGATGTACCCGCACCACCTTTCCACCGCCCGGGATTTCATCCAGCAACGAGGCCAGCCAGAATTCTTTCACCTGGGGTACGACTTTAAAGACGCTAACGGAAACGTCACAAAAGTTGTAAATGGCCTTGACGAGTCCATTGCGGAACGAGCCCTGTTTGACAATTTCCTGAGCTGTAATGGAGTCTTCGTGCGCATGGACATTGCGCGCAAATTTCCGTTCGATGAGAATCGTGTGCTCGCCTCTGCGGAAGACTGGGAACTCTGGATCAGATTGATCAGCCGGTTCAAGCTTCACTACTCAAACGCGGTTACAACATCGGTGGTCGGTCATGATGAACGCAGCATCCGGACAATTCCCACCGATAAAGTCCTTAATCGGGATTTATATTTGATTGAAAGACTGCGCTCGGACCCTGCGGTTGTCGCGAAATTTGGCCGCTCTTTCAACCTTTTCGTGGCTCAGCGCTATACATTTTTCATGTTGTGCCTTGCCGACGACCGAAGACGCCCTGACGTTATCCGGTGGGCGAGGCGTGCGGTTGCAACTTATCCATTAATTTTGTTCTCGCCGAGGTTTATTGCATCGTTAAAAAAGACATTGCTGAATGGTTAACGTTCTCGTAACAGGCGCCGCTGGCAATATCGGCAGCGCCCTGGTTGATCGCTTGTTGAGCTCCCGCAAATACTTTGTTGTGGCGGTTGATAATTTTCTTACGGGCCTGCCACGAAAACTGCCTGCGAGCAATTCAGACTGCTATGTGTTTATCAAAGCGGATGTCAACAATTACGCCGACATCGGAGCGATCATGCTCGCTTACCGGTTTGAATATGTTTTTCACTATGCGGCAGTCGTCGGTGTGCAGCGTACGTTGGATAATCCGGTGCTCGTCCTCAATGACATTCAGGGGATTAAGCATGTTTTGGATCTGAGCAAAAATACCGGAGTAAAGCGGGTATTTTATTCATCATCTTCGGAAGTATACGGCGAGCCTGTCGAGTTTCCCCAAAACGAGGCGACAACACCGCTCAACAGCCGGTTGCCTTACGCTGTGGTTAAGAATGTAGGTGAATCGTTTCTGCGCTCTTATCATCGGGAATATGGATTGAATTATACGATATTCCGCTTCTTCAACACGTACGGTCCGCGGCAAAGTGAGGATTTTGTGATCACCCGTTTCCTGAAACAAGCGCTCAAGGGAGAACCGATCAGCGTATATGGCGAGGGCATTCAAAGCCGCACCTTTTGCTACATCGACGACAACATCGATACTACGATGCTTTGTCTTCAAAATGATTATTGCATCAACGACGTGATGAACATCGGAAGTGACGATGAGATCACCATACGACAACTAGCGGAACGCATCATCAAAATCACCAACAGCGCTTCGCAGATCCGATATCTGCCTGCGCTGGCCGAGGGTGATATGACGCGGCGGAAACCCGATATCAGCAGGATGAAAAAAATTCTTGGGCGTCCGCTCGTCACACTCGAGGAGGGGATCCGGCTTACGATGCAGAATAAGATGTTTACTTAACCGATTCGTGATTGACTGCCTTCAAAAAAATTCTAAAAAAGATTTTTCCGCTGGTTTTTCTCAAGAAGGCGTTTCAGCTTTATAATAGCATCAGGATCAGGACTGTCGACCGCTTATTGTTTCCCGAGTTTCGGCTTAAGGAAAAGGACTTCCTCATTTATCGTCAAGGTTACCCTTTCAGGGAAAACAACGTCGATATCTCCGACATCCACGACGACCAGGTGCGACAATATATGCATGCATGGTATCAATGGACGCAAGAGGAGTATTTGCTCGTATTTGATAATGTCTGTTACGTGGAACCGAAAATTGGCTGGGCGATTGTTTGGCCAAACAAACTTGTGTACTATTCCCTCGGCATCAGCCGCACCCCCTTCCTGCCAAAACCGGATTTTTTCCGGTGGATTGGAAAGGTGAAAGCCATTGAAGTTCCCTGTGCTATTTCCCTACGCGATACCGGCGAAGAGAACTATTTTCATTTTTACAACGATGTGCTGGCCAAGCTGTTTTTTCTGCGTACGCATGGTGTCTCTATTGCAAAAACGCCCGTCATAATAGCAAAGAAGCTTTGGGAGAAGCCATACTTTCGTTACTACTATGAACATTCGGCCTTGCTTCAATCTCTCCAATGGATCGTACAGGACCGGGAATACGTCAGGTGTGAAAAGCTGATCTGTTGTAAGCCGCTGACCCATCAACCCAAGCTGTTGGCAGAGGTGTTCCACCCACTGATGATCACAAAGACCGGGCAGCGGAAGATTTTCGTTACACGAACTAATAAAAGGATGCGGTTCATTAATAATAGCGCCGATATTGAAAATGTTTGCCGGAAATACGGCATTGAGGTGGTTGACTGCGACAAACTGTCACCGGCTCAGCAAATCGAAATTTTTGCCAACGCTGGATTTATCGCTGGCATTCACGGGGCCGGTCTTACGAATATTT
>DASPNN010000672.1:0-9680 GCA_035626495.1 Chryseosolibacter sp. | reverse complement strand
TTTAAACCGAGATAAAATCTGTCGTCACCCGCCGACGCGTACGTTGCCGATTCAGTCACGGCATTGCGGTATTCGGGAACACACATTTTTTTCATCATCGTGGTTATCGTGGTAATCGCTGCGATCTTCATTGCGCTGTCGCTTTCAAGCCCGCTTTGAATCTCAATTGTACGACCCTGCAATGCAAATTCAACAGCGATGAGAAACGGGTTCACGTCGCCGACTGAAACCTGATCATTTTGTTGTGTAAAATAGACCGGCGCCAGCTCGATGGGGCCGCTGTTCTTCCTTTCCTTTAATTCGAGCATAACCATCTCGCGTATGATGTGCTGTTGGCCAGTAAGGTAAGTAGCTTCAGGGGTAGCGGTTCTTGAACTGCTCCCTTTCGCGACAGTTTTTGAGCCGGGACGGCCGGGAGCTGGAAGATTCTCGGTGGTCGTCCTTTTCCTGGAGAGAATCTCACAGGCTTCGGCATAATGGTTGGCGCGCGCGCGGTTTTTAAGTTTATAAACTCTAGCCTTTTTCTTCTCCGAATTTTTCACCGTCGCTTTTTGGGCGTTGACCGATACCGAAATAAGGACTCCGAATATCACGGTAAGCAGCAAGATCAGCAGCTGCCGGACCGGGGAGATGGTTCTGGATTTCGGAGCGTGCCTGTAGGTGATGTTCGTTCTCGCCATAACCGTCGACTTGAAGTGATGACACAAAGGTCGCGAACGGGCGGACCCGATTGCCAGCCAAACAGACTGCAAAACCTACATTGGTATTTTAACGCGCCCGAACTGAATAGTGAGCCAAAAAAAAGCCATTTCGGGTGAGCGAACTACTTTTTGCGATTGTTAAAATCGTTAACCAGAGTGATGAAATCTTTAATCAGGTCGTTGGGTACGGTGACCGACAAATGGTACTGGTCAATTTTCCAGCCGGACTTTGTATAGGTCAGAACACCGGAGCCGCGGCATACTCCCATCCAGGTTGTTAAAAGTTCAGAAAACCATGCATGTTTCCCGTCACTTGTTACATGGAGGTTGCGATCATAGGGTTTGAAATCCCATGCCTTGCCCCGGTCAAAATACGGTTTTGCAAAAGCGACAAATTCAGACTTTGTCCACCGCTCGGTGGCGTCGGTACCAATATAAATGCTGTTCTCCGACATGGCGGCAAAGAATGCGGTTGCATCTGCTTTGGCGGCAGCGATGTGCCAGGCATCGATAACCTGGTGGGCGGCCGCATGGGTTGGACTTATTTTCCCGGGCTGATGGGATGTGGCATTTTTTCCGGAGTTACAGCTTGAAAATGAGAGTGTTATCAACACTGCAAAACAGCTCTTCATCAACATATAATTCAACGTCCTTGTCATTTATTGCAAGATTAATGACGCCGTCCGGCCCGATAAAAAATTGTCGCGATGGATCCCGTAATGGCCCCAACGACCCCCAAAATGACCACGGCCAGCCACCGTTCGGTAAACGAATCGATGTAAATCGTTTCGGGGTCGTCGCGGTTGACGTAAAGGCGCACCGATTCACGGAGTTCATATGCAGGCGGATGGCTGTAGGTTGAAGATTGATACCGCATGGTTTTACCATTCCACGTGTATTCCACCACAGGGGCCACGGCCTCGCTGTCCGATGATTCTTCCAGCTGCACGACTACGCCTGGCACCAGCGTGCTGCCGGAGATCGCCTTATATTGCCGATAATAGAGCCATCCGGCCAGCGTAATGCACATCACCGTGACAAGTACCAGGATCGTTGTACTGCAATACATTTTCCCACACTTTGCTGTGTGGCGCGAAAGCTCAGGCAACGGTCCGCGGTCATTGTTATTGGATGGGGATACCATACCAATTTCCACGGCTTCCACCAATCGCGTTGCATCAGGCACGGATACCTCAAACCGGTCGCGGACGTAATTGATCGCTTCTGATTTTCTGCCGTCCCGCAGCAACCTCTCTACTTCTTTTTTAGCTTCGTGCTCCAATAGAATTGATGGATGAACAAACAAGTCCCGAATTTACAAATTGCCAGCAAAGGAATCCGCCTACGGTGTTGTCTCTTTTTTTTGACAGGACTTTTCCTGGGGGCCTGTTCTGAAAGCAAAGAAACGCGCGTCCAGCGGTTCCTCGCCCAGGGCAATGACATGGCACAACGCCGCAACTACGAGCAGGCAGTTGAATATTACAAAAATGCTTTAAAACTCGACTCATGTTTCGCCGATGCGTGGAACAACCTGGGAACTGTTTATTTTCAACAACGCGACTTTGTTAATGCCGAAACCCATTATACGCGGGCCATCCGGTGCAAGCCCGGATATGACCTCGCCCATGTGAACCGCGCAAACCTTTATTTTGAAACAGACGAAATGTACAGGGCACTGAAAGATCTTGGAACTGTCAAACAGCAAAACCCCGATACGGTTGTCGTTTACCTTCTGGAGGGATTGATCTACACAAAACTGAGAGATTATGAAAAAGCGGAGAAGGCGTTCGTGAACGCGATCTCGCTGGATAATAAAAATGCGGAGCTGAAAATTAACCTCGGGACTGTGTACTATTATCAGGGCAAGTATGATTCAGCACGCCAGCTGCTGAACGCGGTTATTAATGAAACGAGCGAGCCAAACGCCTACAATACGCTGGCTCTGATTGAAACAGCGACCGGCAATTACCCAGCAGCCATGGGCTGGATATCGAAGGCGCTCGCGGTTCGCAGGAACGATGCCTATTATCTCAACAACCGCGGTTACATATACTTGATGATGAACGACTATTCCAAGGCGCTGTCCGATATCAACGAAAGTATTCTGCAGGATCCGTACAATGGATGGGCTTACCGCAACAAGGGCATTTATTACCTGAAACAGTCGAAAGCGGAGGACGCGCTCAAAATGTTCCGCCAGGCCGTCGGACTCGACCCGCACATCGAGAACATCTACTACTACCTCGGGGAGGCAAGCTGGACAATGGGCATGCGCGTCGAGGCGTGCGGATTCTACCGGACGTCCATCGCGCACAAGGAAGCGTTCAGGGGCAACCTCGCTGAAAAGTGCGCAGACTAAACCGGATCCACGTCGATGATGACACGGATACTCCGGTATTCTTTTTTCTCCCTGGAGAATTTTTCGACGATTTGTCTGATGTTCATTTTCACCCCGGCGAGGTCCGATACGCCGCGCGGTATTTTGATCAACGACCTCATCAAAAACTGGTTCCGGATCTTGGCGATCATCGGCGGCTCGGGGCCGAGCGTTTTGACAGAAGTCAATTCGTTTCGCAGCAAGTCAGTGAGGTGCAAGGCCGCGTCACGGACTGTTTTGCGGTCGCTGTGCTTGACAATGATCTCTATCAACCGGGTGAACGGCGGATACCCATGTTCTTTCCGGTCGCGGAGTTCCTTTTCGTAAAAATCCGCCAACCGGTTTTCCAGGATGTGCATCAGCACCGGGTGATCGGGATGTGAGGTCTGAATAATGACGGTGCCGGTTTTTTCTCTCCTGCCTGCGCGACCGCTGACCTGTGTGATCAGCTGGAACGCCCTTTCGTAGGAGCGGAAGTCCGGAAAATGCATCATGCGGTCCGCATTAAAAATGCCGACGAGACTCACCTTGCTGAAGTCCAGTCCCTTGGTCACCATTTGGGTTCCAACGAGAATATTGGTTTCACCACGTTCAAATTGATCGATGATCGTTTCATATCCGGTCTTTGAACGCGTTGTGTCGAGATCCATCCTTTGTATGGTGGCATCGGTGAAGTGCACATTGAGTTCCTCTTCAAGTTTTTCAGTTCCATATCCGACCGTTTGTATCCGGGCCGATGTGCAGGTAGGGCACTGGTTGTGCAATGACTCCCTGTAACCGCAGTAGTGGCATACGAGGGCGTGGCGGATTTGGTGGTAGGTCAGGCTTACGGCGCAATTCACGCACTTGGGAACCCATCCGCAATCCTCGCACGTGACCATGGGCGAATAGCCCCTCCGGTTTTGAAAAATGATCACTTGCTCTTTTTTACTTAATGTTTCCTCGATGCCGTGGAGCATGACAGAAGAGAATTCACCCTTGACGGTTTTCCGGGCGCGTTCCCGTCTCATATCGGCAAGGACAATCGATGGCAATGCAGTGTTGCCGAATCGCTTGTTGAGCGTGACAAGCCCATAGCGCTCAAGCTTCGCGTTGTAAAAAGACTCGACGGACGGCGTGGCGGATCCGAGCAATACCTTCGCGTGGTGAAACTGCCCCATCATGACCGCCACATCGCGCGCGTGATACCTCGGGGCGGGCTCGTGTTGTTTGTAAGAGGGGTCGTGTTCCTCATCGACAATGATCAATCCGAGATTATCGAACGGCAGAAAGATCGATGACCGGACCCCGACGACAAATTTCACTTTACCCGTAACGACCCCGTTCCATACTTCCACGCGCTCGTTGTCGGAAAACCTTGAATGGTAAACACCCATGGTGGCTCCAAATACTTTCCTGAGGCGTTGGACAATTTGTGTGGTAAGCGCAATTTCGGGCAACAGGTATAATACCTGGTTTCCGCTGTCAAGGGCCTTTCGGATGAGATTGATATAAATTTCTGTTTTCCCGCTTCCGGTGATTCCGTGAAGGAGTATGACATTGTTCTTGTTGAACGAATCCATGATGGCTTGCTGTGCCTGTTCCTGGTCGGTGCTGAGCGAAACGGCTTCCACCGGAGAAACCTCTTCATCTGCGAACCGCGGGACGATCGATTCAAATTCCTCAAAAATTGCGTTTTTGACCAGCGTATTCAGGGACGACTCTGAAATACCGGAGGAGACAAGAGCTTTCCTCGAAATTCCTTTTTTGTTTGTCGCCAAGTCCTGCAACACCGGAACCTCCTGCAGGTATTTCAGCAGCACTTCCTCTTGTTTTGGCTTTGCGGCGATGGCTTCGAATAAAGCTTCCAGATCGCGTGACTGAATATAAGTGTCTCGAAGGCGAATCCTTTTTTCGACTTTCGGCTTGTATTTTTCTTTGACCTCTTCGAAAAGTATGATTGCCTCCTTGGCCGCAAGCGATTTCAGGATCGCATAAATGTATTTCACGCCCAGCAACTTCGAAATATCCGAATACGACATCGGCTCTGCCCGCAGGTGCGTGATGACCATCCTTTCCTTTTCGGAAAAATCGAGATCGGTTTCCTCCAGATCAAAAGCAGGGTGGAGCTGGACCATCGATTCACTCGATAGTTTTAGCCCGGCCGGCAACGCAGCGTTGAGTACCTCGCCGACGGAGCATGCGTAGTATGAAGCAATCCACTGAAAGACCTTGAACTGAACGGGGGTGACTGCGGGCACGTGATCCAGCACTTCGAGGATGGATTTCGCTTCATAATCCTTTGGCGGATTTTCGTGAACCGCTGCAACAATGGCCGTGAGAATTTTCCGGTCGCCAAATTGTACGATGGCGCGTACACCCGGTTGAATGGCCTCATTCAGCGCGCGCGGAACACGGTAGGTAAACAACCGGGGGACCGGAACGGGAAGCAGGAGATCTGCGAAAAGCGTTTTTTGGTTATCATCCTTCTCAAATATGTCCACAGCTTGTCGTTCGGTCAAGCGGTAAAAATAGCAATTTTACATTATTGTCGCCCTGTCCGGCGCGTGCCTTACACCTGGTGCGCGTGCTCAATTTGCTCAACCGCTTCCGCGATGTCGTGGACTGGACGCTGACAAGTCTTGTCGAAGCAAACGTAAATCGTATCGCGGCCATCGATCGCGGTCTTGCCTTTTGTAAGCGGGAGTTCATTACCGGGCGCGCTTGCCAACGTGACTACAAATGGCAAATAATGAACAAAGAGGGACGTGAGGGTTTTCGATGCATGGTCACCTGCAAGCACCACTTCCGCGAGCCCGTGCTTGATTTCCGTATACGCGATCCCCCAGTTCGACATGTAATTCGGTTCGCTAATGATAAGATGCGCAAGGGGAGTTGTAATGGATTCGGCCAGCCGTTTCCACTCTTCATTGTCGAGGATTGTTCCAAGCCTGAAAAGATTTTGGACCATCACGGAGTTGGATGCAGGTATGACGTTGTCGAATATCTCCTTTCTCCTGGCGATCAGCTTTTCGCTGGCATCGCTGGTGTAAAAAAAGAACCCGTCGCCCTGGTCGAGGAAGTGATCCAGCACGAATATCATCAGTCTTTCCGACAGCGTGATCCACCGGCGGTCGAAGGTCACTTCGTAAAGTTTTATGGCGGCTTGAATGAGGTAAGCATAGTCGTCGAGAAAGCCCTTTGTGCCAGAGCGTTTGTCTTTGTATGACCGAAAGACGATGTCACCCTGAATAAGTTCACGCTCGAGGAACTGCATATTTTTCAGGGCGGCTTGAAGGAACCGCGGGTCGCCCAGGTATTTATAGGCGTCGACCAGCCCTGCGGCCGTCATCGCATTCCACGAGGTGATGATTTTGTCGTCCAGGCCCGGCCGGATCCGTTTGTCGCGAACTTCGAGTAACCGTTCCTTGCAGCGCTTCAGTTTTTGCTCCCAGTCCTGCCTGGTCAGGCCATGTTTTTGGAGAAACGCAGTATCGGTTTGAGTTCGAATAAGAACATTGTTTCCGTGCTCCCAGTTGCCTTCCGGTTTGATGTTGTAAAAGTCTGTAAACAGCGGGGCATCCGTTTTCAATACTTCTTCAATCTCGGCTTTGGTCCAGACATAGAATTTTCCTTCAACGCCCTCGCTATCTGCGTCCAACGCTGAATAGAAACCTCCGTCGGGATGCATCATTTCGCCCTGCAGCCATTCGAAGGTTTCGATCAGGACCGTGCGATAAATTTCTTCCTTGGTGGCTGCGAAAGCTTCCGCGTACAGGGTCATGAGCTGCGCATTATCATACAGCATCTTCTCAAAATGCGGTACAAACCAATAAGCGTCGACAGAGTATCTTGCAAAACCCCCACCGATCTGGTCGTAGATCCCGCCCCACGCGATCCGGTGGAGGGTGATGTTCAGGTGATGCAACGCTTGTGCATTTCCGGTAATTTTGTAGTAACGCAGCATCCACAGCCAAACGGAGGGCATGATGAACTTCGGAGCCTTGTCAAGGCCGCCCCAGTTCCGGTCGAACGCCGATGCGAGCTTGGAGAACATGGCGTCCAGATCCGTCTTCAGCGATGTAAACTCGTAAACCTTTTTGAAGTGACTTGTGTCCTGCGATGCGAGCAGCGTTGCCAGCTCGGTGGCCGACGCGTCGACATCGGATCGCCGTTCTGTGAACCCCTTGTGCACTCCGCGGAGCACATTGACCCACTGGTCCGGCGGGAAGTACGTTCCGCCGTAGAATGGCTTTTGGTCGGGTGTCAGGAAGACATTCAGCGGCCATCCACCGTGAACGCCCATCGCCTGAACCGCTTCCATGTAGATTGAATCGATGTCCGGTCGTTCTTCGCGATCAACCTTGATACAGACCAGATATTCATTCATGATCCGGGCGATGTCGTCTTTTTCAAATACTTCCCGCTCCATGACATGACACCAGTGACAGGAGGAGTAACCGATGCTTACAAGGAGTGGTTTGTTCTCGCGAATTGCTTTCGACAAAGCCTCCTCTCCCCATTCAAACCAGTCCACCGGGTTATACGCGTGCTGGAGAAGGTATGGGGAAGTGGCATGTATCAGGCGGTTTGCTTTCTTTATTTCTGACATATTGGATCGGTTACGGTGTAAGGTCAAAGGAGCTGTTTTTCGACAATGGCGATCTCCTCGTCGACATTCACGGTGTCTTTGAAGAGCTCGAGTTTTTTCAATGTGTCGCGAAGGAATTTCTGATGATTTTCCGACGCGGGATAAAACGGCCGGTGGTTCAAGGCCGTCAGGATTCCGCTCCAGGAGGCAAGAAAGACTTTTGTTTTCTCGTCGAAGTAACCCTCGGCGAACTTGTCCCAAATGTATTCCTCGGCGTCTTCCGTGGGGTGGATCATGTCCGATTTATAAAACCTGTAGTCACGAAGATCGTCCAGCATGATCTCGTAGCCGGGGAAGTATTCGACGTGAGCGAACCGTGTGCTCAACGCGTGGCATGCCGTACGGAGAATAGATTTGCTGACGCTGTTCAATTCAAGGGAGTCCTTTAAATGCCTGACGGGACTCACGGTAAGTATAAACCGCGCGGCTGGATTGAGTGCACGCAGTTCCTCGGCAAGTTTTTCGAATGAGCTGACAATTTCGCTTTCAGCCAGAAGTCTTTTTGAAAATTCGGATTGCGGTACTTTGTGACAATTGGCAACGACATCGCGCGTATCCTTGCGCTCATAGACCCATGCGGTACCATAAGTGAGCATGATCCAACAGGCGGTTTTCAAGAAATGGTGGGTGGTTTCTGTGGTATGGGCGATCTTATGAAAAAGCTCTTCACGCGTGAGGGCAGACAGTTCGGAGTGGAAATCATAACTTAGGTGAACCTGTTGGCTTTTCAGGAAAGTGTGGGGTTCAGGCCGGTCGTTGCCAATGCTTCTGAGCAACTGCTTGTGGATCGACAGGGGATTGTAAGTTACGCCGAAAGGATTGGCCAGAGCGGGGAATTTGAACTGTAGCAGCCGTTGCCCAATCGCATCTGCGAAACATGAACCAGCGGTCAAAATAGGGGTTTTCAGCGTGATACGGGTGATCGCGGGCCTGATGCTTACATCTGTTCGGAAGGTTCTCATAAATTATGTTACCGCAAACACTTGAAAATTTCGAGCTTTTTCAGATACTTTACGTGCGATTCAAGAAACATACGCAATTAAAATATGAACAATGACCTTTCAGCCTTTGAAAAAATTCCTGTAAAAATTTTCACTAACTCCGATGAGGCATCCAAGTTCGTGGCGGGCCAGATTGCCGATTTGATCCGGCAGCGGCAGGCGCAAAACAAGCACGTCGTGCTGGGCCTGGCCACCGGGTCGACGCCAACGCGTCTCTATTCCGAGCTTGTGGAAATGCATAAAAAACAAGGCCTGAGTTTCAAGAACGTTCACACTTTTAATCTCGACGAGTACTATCCCATGCCCCCGGACTCACTTCAGAGTTACGTCCGTTTCATGAATGAGCACTTGTTTGCTCACATCGATATTCCCAAGCAAAATATTAATATTCCTGACGGCACGTTACCGAAAGAAAAGGTCGGCGATTTTTGCCGGGCTTACGAAGACAAGATCGAGAAGCTTGGCGGCATCGACATCCAGATCTTGGGGATCGGTCGCACCGGACACATCGGATTCAATGAGCCAGGGTCGACTGAGAAATCGCTCACTCGCCTTGTCACCCTCGACCAGGTGACGCGCATCGATGCGGCCAGTGACTTCTTTGGTGAAGAAAATGTTCCGCGCAAAGCCATCACGATGGGTGTTGGATCGATCCTGAAAGCCAAAAAGGTTTATATGATGGCATGGGGTGAAGGCAAAGCAGCGGTTATCAAGAAAGCGGTCGAGGGACCTGTCACTGACCAGATTCCTTCATCCTTTCTGCAAAAACACACCGACTGTCTGGTTGTCCTGGATGGCGCTTCATCTTCAGAATTGGTCCGCAATAAGACGCCATGGATACTGGACACGATCGACTGGAACGAGCGGTTGATCCGCAAGGCTGTTGTCTGGCTGTGTTTGAAGGTGCAAAAGCCCGTCTTGAAGCTGACGAATTTGGATTACATGGAGCATGGGATGGGCGACATCATCAC
>DASPNN010000671.1:0-4190 GCA_035626495.1 Chryseosolibacter sp. | reverse complement strand
CGATCCGCAACAAGCACCAGGTGATCCTGAAGAACTACCACTCTGCAAATAGCAATGAGATCCGCGACCGCATGGTGGAGCCCATCCATTTCGGCGACAACTATCAGTCCGTAATGGCGCTGGATACCCATGACAAAGTCTGCAAACAATTCAAACTTGATCGCATAGGTGAAGTGATCGACCTGCAGCGCAAGTTCGAGTTTGAATCTTTTCACAAAACGAAGGACACTGATATCTTCGGGTTTAGCGGAGATGGCCAGATCTGGGTAACACTGCGTCTTGGAATGCGCGCCTATCTCCTTATGCGGGAAGAGTACCCGTTATCAATCCCATACCTGGAAAAGCAGGATGACCACTATAGTTTCCATGGACCGGTCACAAATTTCGAAGGGATCGGCCGGTTTGTAATGGGTCTTATCGATGAGGTGACAATTGTCGGTCCCGACAGCTTCAAGGAATTTCTTTCTGGCAAACTGAAATCCGTCTCGGTCTAAACCACAGCTGCCGGTCCATCACGAATGGTTGAGCCGTATTTCAGTCACCATGTTATCCGCCGTATCGAATAGCATGATCCCTTCGTGCTCACCTTCGAGGTGCCCAAGGAGAATTCCTTCGCCGCTCCAAATCGAACTCGTCCCAGCCGATACGAACCCGCTGCACTCCCCGACGCTATTTGAAAACAGTACTGTCATTTGATGTTTCGCCGCGATCTGATGCAGCCTTTCAAGAGCGTGCTCAAGACCCCGCGCAGATTTTGCCGCGCTGGCGATGTAAAGACTGGCGCCATTCGCAGCGGCGGCTTCCGCGTGTTCGGGGACCGATAGTTCGTAACAGATAGCGATCGCGCACTTCATTTCAGAAAAAATTCTCCCCCGAAACGGTTCACCTGGAACGAAGTATGGTTCCTCATCGGGGTGCAGGTATTTTTTTGAATAGATTTCCCGGGCACGACCGCGCTGAAAGATGAGCATGCTGATACGAATTGCCCCGTTGTAACGTGTCGGAGCTCCGACACCGATGATGATGTTATGCGCGTCCGCCAGAAGCTGAAAGCGGTCCAGAATCGGATCGTTTTCATCAATCGATAATTTTTCGGCGAGTTCCGGCTCATAACCCGTGAGAGAGAGCTCTGGAAAAAAAACCGCATCGCAATTTCCTGATATCGCGATGCCGACGATCCTTTCATGTTGCGCGATATTTGCCGCGATGTCGCCACGGACGGGTCGGGTCTGGGCAATACAGATTTTCATACATCACTTTATGTCCAAAGTTACAAAACCGAAACAGATGCGAAAAGAAACATAAAAAAAGGCCCCTCTAAAAGGGGCCTTGTGGAAAGGGGGGAAACGGTGAATCAGTTCTTCTTCAGGATCGTGAAGTTGTGCCGTTTGCTTGCTCCAGTCATTTGCACGATGAGCATGCCCGGCCTGAGGCTTGTGACATCAACCCGGACTTCCTTCCTGCCGGCGATATTTTCTTCGATCAGCCGCCGGCCCAGCATATCGACCACGGCTATCCGCTCCATGGTTCCGTCGGTCTTGATGAAGAGCTCGTTTGATACGGGGTTGGGCCAGGACTCGATGGATTCGCTCTCTGTCTCGTACGGTTCGACCTGTTCCGCTTGAGTTGACATTCTTCCACCTGAAACAGGCTCGAGCACCCATTGTGCGCTTAGCCATGCCGTACTTATCGTGCCGTGCTGCGCGTGACCGGCCAGGTTCTCAATGTGTATATAGTGTGAGGATTGCCACGCATTTCGGAATCTTACGAACCCGCCGCCAGCATCTTCAGTCACCCACCTTGAACTTGCCCAACCTGGTGTCCGCGCGGTGCATTGAACGTATCCGGTAAGGTTTTCGATGTGCATGTACTCGCCGGTCGACACATTCCGGATCTCGCGCTGCCCGTTCCCCACGTCTTCGAGCACCCAATTATAAGCGGTTCCCGACGCTGTTGCCGAGTACCGGACCCTGTCTCCAGCGTCGTATAGAAAATTATTTTGCCAACGATTCCTGATCCGGTAGGTGGTGGTGCCTCCTCCGGAGGTGGTGAAGGATAAATTATTGAAATTGAAACCGTCGGTGTCGGCGACGAAACGCAGAATCCGGGTTCCGGCTGTTAGCGCGGGGGTTGTGACGGTGACTGTTTGCCAGGTCTGCCACGCGCCCGTGTTGGGCACGGCAACAGTTCCGGAAATATTTACCCCGTCGAGTTCGACGTGGAACGTGCGGCCAGAGTTGGGTGAAGCAACCCGGGCATTTAGCGAGTAAGTTCCTCCCGTGACCGTCACGGTGTACTCGAGCCATTCTCCCGCTGCGAGCCACCCGACATTAAAGCCTCCTTCCGAGCAACTCTCGATGTCTACGCGCTCGCCCGTCCGGTATTGTCCGCCATTATTGGCAACATCAGCATCATTGTAGGCGATTGTTTGACCACCGTTGTCGAAGTCCTCCGCCTGAATTGTCCCCGGTATGGCACGCGCTGTGCCGCCAAACGGCGTTTGGGTTCCACCCGACGGGTTTACAACAAGGTTGAGCTGTTTGGTGCCGGTGCCGGACGAGTTGGTTGCTGATAGCGTGACAGCAAATGTGCCTGACGCCGAAGGGGTTCCGCTGATCACCCCTGTCGAAGTGTTGACGCTGAGTCCTGAGGGAAGTCCGGTGGCGCCATAACTTGAGGGACTGTTGGTAGCGGTGATGCTGGTGCTGTAACTAGACCCGACAGTGCCGGATGGCAATGACGTATTGGTGACAACCGGTGCACCGCCCGCCGTGGCAAAGGCTACGTGGTTGAGGTTAAAATCGTCGGTTCCGATCACGATGCGGAGGATCTTTTGCCCGATGGTGAGCGCAGGAGTAGTTACCGTTACAGTTTGCCATGTCTGCCAGCCTCCGGTGTTGGGTACGTTTATCGTGCCGGAGATGTTCACCCCATTAAGTTCGACGTGAAATGTTCGTCCTGACAACGCCGTGGCTACACGAGCGCTAATCGTATACGTCCCGGCGGTCGTGACATTGACCGTGTATTCAAGCCACTCCGTGGTTCGAAGCCATCCAACATTAAAACCGCCTTCGGAACATGCTTCGATATCGACTCCTTCCGAACGATATTGCCCACCCGTATTTGTCGCATCCACGTCGTGATACGCCACGCCTTCCCCGCCTGAATCAAAATCCTCCGCCTGAATGGTGCCGGGAAGGTTTCTCACTGTGCCTCCATACGGCGCCTGGGTCGCCGCTGGATTCACAACCAGGCTAAGCGTCTTGGATCCTGTTCCGGCCGAATTGGTTGCCGAGAGTGTTACAGAATAGGTGCCGGTAGTGGTGGGCGTGCCACTGATGACGCCCGTGCTCGTGTTGACGCTCAGCCCCGGAGGCAAGCCGCTCGCCCCGTAGCTGCTCGGATTATTGGTGGCGGAAATGCTGGTGCTGTAGGCGGATCCAACATTGCCCGACGGCAACGAGGTATTGTTAATGGACGGAACCTGCGGAGGCAGACCGTTGATCGTAAAGGTCGTGGGCGATTCGTTATTAATCGCTGCCGTAGGCGCGTTCGTGATTACCAAATTCTGGGTCAGCATCGATCCGTTGACCTGCGGAAGTACCAGTAAACCGTGACCCGCATAGTCGTCATAGGTCCCTGAAGTATAATTGTTAACATTGTTGTCGCGACCTGCCCCATTTACTGTGACGTTGATCAGCTCCAGGTTGGTGATGCGATAACTTGAAGCTACGTTATATATCATGATCGCATCCTTTTGCGAATTGTTGATGTTCACGTTTCGCAGCCGCAGGTTTTGCAAATTGTACAGTCGGGTAAAAATATCGACCGCACCATAACGGTTGAACCACAGGTTGGCATTCGTACCACAGGAGACCACTGTTGTCTCATAGATCTCCATCCAGAGCGTCGTGCTGAACTCGGGGCCGGGGAAGTCTGAATTAACCCGGATACCTGCCTCAACGCCGTCTTTGATCAGCAGGTGATGTCCTTTATGACCGCCGCCGCCGAAAAATCCGATTCCCGCCGCGCGCCATGTGTTTTCCGCAGTGCAATAACGGAACTCATTGTTGATGCAGGCAGGACCATCAAATGAAGACCATGACGCCATCGCATCGTCACCATTGTTACGGAAGTGTGTATGCTCGCAGACCGAGTTGCTGGTACCTTTCGAAAAGTTGACCCCATCC
>DASPNN010000670.1:0-11290 GCA_035626495.1 Chryseosolibacter sp. | reverse complement strand
GCAGTCAAAGATACTAATTTATGAATTGTCAGAGGAATCTGTTATGGAGAAGCGGCGGTGAGAAACGGAATCTCGTCAGAAATTCTATTTTTGCGCTATGGACCGTCCCGCGTTCGATGATATTTATATGGAATTGGCCGTGAACCTGGCCCGAAGGTCGCATTGCATCAAACGGCATGTCGGTGCGGTTCTCACGAAAGAGACCCGGATCATCTCGATCGGATACAATGGGCCGCCGTCAGGTACGCACAACTGTGATGTCGAGTGGCCGGGGGTCGGATGTCCTCGTGATTCCAAAGGGGGGTGCTCACTGGCAATTCACGCCGAACAGAACGCGATTCTGTATGCAGTTAAAAATAAGACTTCGGTAGAAGGGGCAACGCTTTATTTGACTTTGTCGCCCTGCCTTGCCTGCGCCCGCATCATCTTCACTATGGGGATAACAAAGGTGTTCTACCTTAACTCCTACGCCGAGCATAAGGGAATAGCTTCTGACGAGGGAGTGGATTTCCTGCGGAAGTTCGGTGTTGAGGTTATCCGATATTCAGGGTCGCTGTCGAATGTTACCCAAATGATCTGATCAGGCTTTGACTTGCAGCGCCTTTTCGATGTCGCTGATGTTCTTAGCGGTGATACCCTTGGTTTTTCGTGCTTTCTCTTCCTGAAATACCGCCAGGGCGCGTTCGGCCATCGAGTATAGCCCCACCGGGTTGCCATCGGCCCGATAGCTGCCAAGGCACCACTCAATATCGTTTTGCAGTTGCTGCTGGATACCGAGCTCTCTGAGTTTCTGAAGGGCAGCTTCACACACTTTTTCGATATTGTTCTGAGCGGGGGACGGTTTCGCGGCGGGCTTCTTCTTCGGCGCCGAGGTTTTTGCAGCTACTTTTGCCATAACACGTTTATGTTGGTGATATTTTAAGAAAGTTACGGGTGTTGCCAGGCGAAGGCAAGCATCGGCACGACAATTTTTATGCTATCGAATGCGAGAATTCGCTGATTTATCACAAGCGCGGTGACCAAAACCGGTGCGAACGAGAGTATTGTCCGCCAAATGTGAGGCATCAATCGGGTTGGCGGGATGTTTTGGGAAAGGCATGCGGTTGTCTTGGAATTATCATCGGAGCATTTTTTTCATCAAACCAACCCCGTCAAAAAAACGAAAGGGAAGTAAATCTCATTTACTTCCCTTCGCAAGTTTCTTAGGTTTTACCTAATTACTTCTTCTTCTTAGCAGCTTTCTTTGCTGTCTTCTTTGCAGACTTCTTAGCTGCTTTCTTCGCTGTTTTTGCCATAGCGTTTTTAATTTTAGTTTAAAAATTTATTAAACGATACGAAAAGTTATAACAAAAATTTTATTCGCAAAAATTTTTTCAAAAAAATTTTTTTGACCGAAGATTTTTTCCGAAGCGCTGAGTGAGTTCATCCGTCATAAAATGCTTCGCGCCGATGATCAGATGACGTTGACTTCCGGATGAAGTTTGACGCCGAATTTTTCTTTAACACTTGCCTGAATATTCATCGCGAGTTCCCAGATTTTTTTTCCTTCACCTCCGCCATAGTTTACCAGCACAAGAGCCTGAAGCTTGTGAACCCCAATGTTTTCAAGGGTTTTGCCCTTCCACCCACATTGCTCGATCAGCCATGCAGCTGAAATTTTTGTCATTCCATTCTCCGCAGCGAAGGACGGTATCGATGGAAAATCGCGCTTTAGTTTTTCAAAAGCTTCGCGATTGACGGTGGGATTTTTGAAGAAACTTCCGGCATTTCCGATCACTTTCGGGTCCGGTAATTTGCTCTGCCGGATGCGGACAACGGCATCAGAAATTTTTTTCACCGAGAGCGGTTTTTCACCGTTTTCTTTCAAAATGTCCGAAATCGCTCCGTAGCTGATGTTGAAGCGATGATCGCGCTTGGTCAGACTTAAAGTAATACTTGAAATAAAAAACTGATCCTTCACAGCCTGTTTGAAGATGCTTTCGCGATAACCGAAAGCGCACGCAGCATTTGAAAATGTCCGCGCTTGTCTGCTTGCAATCTCGATGGCTTCGACGGTGTTGATTACTTCCTTGATCTCCACACCGTACGCGCCGATGTTCTGCATGGGTGCGGCTCCAACTGTTCCAGGTATCAGCGAGAGGTTTTCAATGCCACCGTAATTTCTTTCGACACAAAACATCACGAACTCGTGCCAGTTCTCGCCCGCCGCAACCTTCAAACTGATGACATCATCATTTTCGGCGACGGTTTCTATGCCACGAATCTCATTTTTGATCACCAAGCCGTCGAAATTCGATGTCAGCAACAGGTTGCTGCCACCACCGAGGATCAAAAATCGGTTCTGGCGAATGAGTTCGGAGGAAAAAATCTCACGTGCATCGTCCAGCGAGCGGATAACGACAAAGTAGCGCGCCGTGGCGGCGATCCGAAAGGTGTTGAAGGGAAGGAGGTTGACGTCTTGCTCGATTTTCA
Source organism: Chryseosolibacter sp. (assembly GCA_035626495.1). GTDB lineage: Bacteria > Bacteroidota > Bacteroidia > Cytophagales > Cyclobacteriaceae > Chryseosolibacter. The sequence continues at coordinate 8,818 of DASPNN010000670.1, read as the reverse complement.
ACATAAACAATGAATTGAATGTGCTTGCCTGCGGCAAAAATCAAATTATTATCCGGATAAACCTAAAAATTGGGATGCCAAGCCACCGATCGCCATCCTCCGGGCTACCGGCAAAAAAAGACTTAGCGTATATTGAGCGCATGAAAATTATTGAGTGTCCCCGTGACGCCATGCAAGGCCTTCCATTCATTGCCACGGACCAGAAAGTTACTTACATCAACCAGCTTCTTAAAGTGGGTTTTGACACAATCGACTTCGGCAGCTTCGTCTCCGCAAAGGCCATTCCCCAGATGCAGGATACGCCCGAGGTGATCGAACGGCTTGAGTGGACGACCAGTTCAACAAAACTGCTGGCTATTGTTGCCAATACGCGGGGCGCGTCAGACGCATGTGCATGCGCGGGAATCCAGTATCTGGGCTTCCCGCTTTCGATATCTGAAACGTTTCAGAAACGAAACACGAACAAGACGATAGCCGAGGCCTTTAATACTGTGGACGAAATCCAGAATTTGTGCGTCGGTCACAACAAAACCCTGGTTACATACATCAGCATGGGATTCGGAAATCCCTACGGTGATCCTTACGATGTCGAACTCGTCATGCAGTTTGCCGACATCCTCCGAACGATTGGGGTCAAGGTCATTTCGCTCGCCGATACGATTGGCGTAAGCGAGCCAGAGAATATTTCATACTTGTTTACAAGCCTGTCCAAGCACTTCCCGGATGTGGAGTTCGGCGCACACCTGCACTCGACGGCAGCGACGGCCATCGACAAGATCCGGGCGGCTTATGATTCAGGCTGCCGGAGATTTGATGCCGCCATCCGCGGATTCGGCGGCTGCCCGATGGCGAAGGAGGAACTCGTGGGCAACATTGCAACCGAAACGCTGGTTTCGTACCTGTTGGACTTAAACATTGAGCTGTCTTTGGATTCGAATGCCTTTCTTGAAGCGCAGGCAATGGCCGATCGCGTATTTCCAGCATCGTAAAAGGTGAACAATCGCGCAAAACATTACGCCAGGTCCGTTTAGGCATAATTCCTGCTTACCTTTGCATCATTCACCCAAACCCCCTTCGTTATGAAGCTTCATTGTTTCTTGGCTGTTCTTTCAATGGTTACGACGTGCGCTTTTTCGCAGACAGCCAAAGAATATACCCAAAAAGGCATGGACTGCTATGAAAAACACGAATACGTCGAGGCGCTCGTGAATTTGAACAAGGCCATCGAAATGGATCCGACCTACTACAAAGCTTACTTTGTAAGGGCCAATATTAAAGATGCGTTCGATGACCGCCATGGCGCCATGAAGGATTACAATCTGGCGTTGGAGAAAAACCCGCGGTTTGCCGACGCCTTTTTCTTTCGTGGAAATGTCAAAATGAAACTTCAGGATTACTACGGAGCAATCGATGACTATACTTCCGCAATCAACATCAACGAAAATTATATTGAGGCATACTTCAACCGGGGCAAGGCCAAGCAATATCTTCAGGCTTATCAAGATGCCATCAACGATTGTTCCAAGATCATCCAGATCAACCCTAAGAACGTTGATGCCTACTATATGCGCGGTATCCTCCGCATAGATTTTGGGGACACAAAAAATGGATGCCTGGATTTAAGCAAAGCCGGCGAGCTTGGTGACTTGAAAGCCTACGAGGCGATTCGGGAGAAGTGCAACCTGAAAAGCGCCGATACGACCGACGGCAGCTATTGAAGTGTCAGCCTGTAGATTTTTCCCGGCAGCGACTTCACAACCCCTTTGAACTCCAGGCTTAACAACAACGAGGCGAGCTTGCCGACTGGCAGGTTCACACGCCAGCTGAGTTCATCGATCATCAATTGATTTTTATTTTCCGATAACGTACGGATCACGAACTGCTCTTCGGCCGAATAGCCATCGAGGTTCAGTGCTGATTTTTTGTCCGGCTTTTTCGAAGCATCCCAGCCCATGATGTATTCGAGGTCCTTGATCTCCGTTATGAGATGTGCCTTGTTGGACTTGATCAGGTTGTTGCACCCGGCCGAGTGACTTTGTCCCACATTGCCTGGAAACGCAAAGACGTCCTTGTTATAGCTATTGGCGATATCAGCGGTGATGAGGGCGCCGCCTTTTTCGGCAGCTTCGACGATGACCACCGCATCACATAAGCCGGCCACGATCCGGTTGCGTGCTGGAAAGTTGTGGGCGTCGGGTTGCGTGCCGAACTTGTGCTCGGTGACGATTGCCCCATGCTCCATCATCTTTAATGCAATCTCTTTGTGAGAGGCTGGGTAGATTACGTCGATTCCGCTCCCCATAACTCCCACCGTTGGCAGGTTTTTTTTAACGGCATGCTTATGCGCGTGAATGTCGATACCGTACGCCAGCCCGCTAATAACCAGCGCACTGTGAGCGACGAGCCCCTCGATCAGCTCTTCGACACGGTCGCGGCCATAAGCCGTTGCCTGCCTGGTTCCGACGATCCCTACGCACTTCGGATTTTCAAAATCGACTTTGCCTTTGGCATAAAGCATCGAAGGCGCGTCATTTGCCTGACGAAGGCGGCTGGGGTAGTCGGGGTCGGTGAAGAACAGTAGGCGCACGTTTTCTTTCTCGGCCTTCTTCAGTTCTTTTTCCGCGGCAGCGAACGGCTTGCCTTTCCGGATGGACTCGGCGGTAACCTCACCGATACCGGGGATCCGAAGCAATTTTCCTTTCGGAATCTTGAAAACTTTTTCTGCTGAACCTGAGTAGCTGACCAATTGGCGGATAAGATAATCACCAATGCCGGGAATGAAATGCAAAGCAAGTAGAGAGAGCCTGTTCTGGTCCATTAAATATGTGCAAGATCACGCCGGCCCTAGTGAAGCCTGTCGCGCAATTCAACCAAGAAATTCCTGACACTTCGCAGCGATTCAATCATTTCCATCTTGTCGCGCACAGCCTGCGAATCGTTTCGTAACATCTCCTTTGCGCCCTGTAGTGTAAACCCTTTTTCTTTTACCAGGTGATAGATCGTACGGACATTTTCGATGTCTTCCTTTGTAAACTGACGATTGCCTTTCCTGTTTTTCTTTGGCTTGATGATTTCGAATTCGGATTCCCAAAAACGAATAAGCGAAGGTGCGACGTTGAAAATTTCAGCCACTTCTCCAATCGAGTAGTAGAGCTTTTCTATTTCTTTCTCCTTATACGCCATGTTAATGAGCAAGATAGGTAATTAAACCTTCATCGTCAACGTGCGTTGGAGAATCAGGAAAATCTTTTTTTGTGAGTTGCTGAATCTTGAGAATCACTTGTTTTTGCGGATCAACTCTCACGCCTGTCGCATAGGTCTGATAAGTTGGAGTGATTTTCGCTAGCAGAAATTTTCCTTGCGGATCGGTAAACACTTTAATAATAGGAGCCAATCCGTTGACGCTGTTGACGCTGATGCCACGATATGTGCAAAAGTTGCCAAGACTATAAGCTATGAACCGTTCGCGATACACTTCTACCGCACGCGTCACATGCGGTCCATGCCCGAAGACAATATCAGCGCCCGCGTCGATGACCGCATGCGAAAATCTATAAACGTCTCCGCGGTTTTCACCGTGGAACATTTCGTTGACGCGCGGGACATTCTGATATTGAGCACCTTCAGCACCACCATGAAAGGATACGATCACGACGTCGCATGAGTCGGCAAGCTGACGGACAATGGCGACGGCACCTTCCAGATCGTTTAGCGGGACGCAGTTGGTATTTGGGGCGAATGCAGCCAGTCCGTAGCGAATGCCATCCTTCGTGAATACAGTCGTCTTTTGATTCAGTTGACCGGCGTGAAGAATCCCGGCGTTGTCCAGGGTGCGCATGGTGCTCCTGCGACCCTCGTCGCCCATATCACCAGCGTGATTATTGGCCAGGCTTACCATATCGAAACCAGCGCTCAGCAGATTTTTCACATACCTGACTGGAGTCCGGAATGCATAGCAGACTTTCGGGTCTTTGCATTTCTTTGGAGTCCCTTCACCGTCAAGCAAGGTGCCTTCCAGGTTCCCAAAAGTGACATCCGCATCTTTCAAAATGTTTTCAACACCACGCATCAGAAAGGAGCCGTCATCGGGCGGCAGCTTGTTTTCCGGGTAATCAGTACCCATCATAATATCGCCCACACCAATAATGGTCAGCGTGTCGGCCTTCGTCTGAACGGTGCCTGCAGGGAAGCGGGTTGTGTCTTGGCCAAGAGCGGACAAACCCGAAAAAACGAAACTCAGTAACAAGACAGTGCGCATTCGTTAAAAATAACGCCAAAGAAATAAAGATTGTGCTAAATACGGAAGGATTAATCGAGCGAAATGCCGTTTTGACTTCCAGCGTCTATTAGTTTCTGGTACTCGGAGCTGCTCAAGTCGCGTTGAAAAAAGCTCAGGGGGTTGACGTGCTGGCCTGCAAACAATATTTCATAGTGAAGGTGTGGCGCGACCGAATTGCCGGTGTTGCCTACAAACCCGATCAATTGTCCTCGCCTCACCCTTTGGCCCACCGATACTGCAAAGTCGGATAAATGCGCATACCGTGTCTCGAAATCATGCCCATGATCAATAAAGATCACCTTTCCATAAGAATCCGAATAATAGGCCATGCCGACGGTACCATCACCTGTTGCGTAGACCGGCTTGCCAGTCTGCGCGGCGAAATCAAGACCCTTGTGATCCTTCCATACCTTAAATATAGGATGTAGCCGCTGCCCGTAAGTAAGATGCAGCTTTTCGAGGTCACTATTGCTGATGGGCTGGATCGCGGGGCGGGCGGCCCACGCCACAAGCTTTTCATCAAGAAGCGCGGACAGCTCCTGAAACGACTGGAGCTCGACATCCGCCTGGTGCTTCAAACGCTCTACCGCGAAGTGATCGTTGGAAAGGTAACGAAAGTCGGCAAACGCAATCAGATTGATGTTCTCACTGCCCCCTGTTCCGGCTTCACGGATCGATAGCGGCAATGGATTCGTGTCAAGAATGACGCGGTAATTGTGATCATCCTTTTGGATCAGAACGTCGAGTTGATGCTGTGCTTCCGCAATTCTCTGGTGAAGGATGTTCCAGGATAGTTTCAACTCATGATTTTGTTGCATCAGCCGTATTTCATCATAAGAATCAAAATACCGCACTGTGAAAACGTAACCGGCAATCGCCAGTACGGAGGAGCATATTAATAACAAAGAAAACTTTTTCCAGAAAATCCTTCCCTCAAGAAAGACGGGCTCGTATCTGCAGGTGGTGGGGTTATATCTGTATAGCGCCTTGCCCATCAGTCCAGCGCTTGGTTTTGACGACGACCGGACTCCAGAAACGATCGGTGATCCCTCGCGCTTAGCCCGTCGATCATGAGCTTCAACGGATCGGTATTTTTGCCGTTGCAAAGGATCTCGTAATGAAGATGTGGCGCGACTGCGCCCCCGGAGCTCCCCGCAGTTCCAACAGTGATGCCTTTCTTAACACTTTGCCCTTCCCTGACTGATACCTCATCCAGGTGCGCATACCGGCTGACAAAACCGTTACCATGATCGATCTCAACATAGTTGCCATACCCGGCTTGCAGCGCACTGCGTTTGACCGTGGTGACAATGCCCGCAGCCGTACTCCTTACCACTGTTCCCCGCAATACGGAAATGTCAACACCGCCGTGGTGGTATAATCCCTTATGAAAAGGGTTCACCCGCATGCCGAATCCGGAGAATATTTGTTGCGGCTGCAGATCTGTTACCGGCATGCCTGTCGGAAGAGATGCTAAAAACACACGCTTTTCAAAAAGCAATTGGTAGTTGCGCGCGTCTATACTTGATTCGCCGGCCCGGCCAAGCATTTCATCAGCGTAAGCCTCGACACGCTTCATGAAATATTTTGCAGAGGATGGATCTGCGAGCAATAGGCGCTGGTTGCTGATTGCGGACGCAACTGGTTCGGACCGTTCGTCCGATCCAAAGAATTTCTTATGCAATTCGCGGTCCTTCTCTTCGAGCGATGCGAAGACAGCATCGATCTCCTGTAATTTTCTGGAAATGATCCTTTCGCTCTTTTCAAGCGCATTATTTTCTTTGCGCAGCAGTTTTTCCTTCTCGGACTCGATGAGTGAATTGTGCACGGCCAGCATGCCGGCAAGCATGACAGACGACGCAATCAGGACTCCGGAAATGTATGAAAGATAATCACCCGCCGAACGCTTCGATCGCTCATACCGGCAGGTAGCAGGATTATACCTGTAAAGGCTAGTGCGTGGGGTCAGGTTAGGAGATTTCAAACCGGGCTTTTTATGTTAAAGGGCCATAAAAAAATCTCCCCTGCCTGAGTATTCTCCCCAACTGCGATTATTTTTGTGGCTTGCTCTCCCGCCAGTATTCGGGATTTGCCGCTAATATAGTAAAAAACAAATAGTTAACGCTAAATAAACCTTTTCCATGGATTCCGGTTCGGTAAGAAGGAAGTTTCTGGATTTTTTCAGCAAAAAGGGCCATTTGATTGTGCCATCGGCTCCTCTTGTATTAAAGAATGATCCGACCCTGCTTTTTACCAACTCGGGAATGGTTCAGTTCAAGGACAACTTTCTCGGCAATGCTGTGCCGAAGAGCAAGCGCGTTGCAGATACTCAAAAATGTTTACGCGTCAGCGGAAAGCACAACGATCTGGAAGAGGTGGGTATCGATACCTACCATCACACGATGTTCGAGATGCTCGGCAACTGGTCGTTTGGGGATTACTTTAAAAGAGAAGCCATTGAATGGGCATGGGAGCTGCTCACCGTCGAGTACAAGCTTCCGAAAGATCGTTTGTACGTCACTGTTTTTGGCGGCGACAAGGACGACAACCTGCCCGCTGATCAGCAGGCGTATGATCTTTGGAAAGCTTTCATAAGCGAGGAGCGCATTCTTCATGGGAATAAGAAAGATAATTTTTGGGAGATGGCCGACGTAGGTCCATGCGGACCCTGCTCGGAAATACACATTGACCTTCGGACTGATGAGGAGGTAAAAAAATTGCCTGGTAAAGAGCTTGTCAACAACGATCACCCACAGGTCATCGAAATATGGAACCTTGTGTTCATGGAGTTCGAACGTTACTGGAACCCGGGTAAAGGCGGCTCTGGCGAGCTCGTCCGCTTCGAGCTCGACTATAAGGGCGATGACAAGAAAATTAAAAGAGAAAAACTTCGTTCGTCCCTGACCCAATTGAAGCCACTGCCTTCGAAAAACGTCGACACAGGAATGGGATTTGAACGACTGTGCATGGCCATTCAGAAGAAGACCTCCAATTATGATACGGATGTTTTTACACCCTTGCTGGACTTCATCGCCGACACGGCTGGCATAAGATATAAGCAGTCGGAGAAGACGGACATCGCCATGCGTGTCATCGCCGATCACGTTCGCGCCGTCGCGTTTACTATATGCGATGGTCAACTGCCTTCCAACACCGGAGCTGGTTACGTTATCCGGCGTATTCTCCGTCGGGGAGTCAGATACGGATTTACTTTTTTGAATTTTAAGGAGCCGTTCATTTATAAACTCGTGTCGGTACTCGCCGACCAATTGAAGGACGTATTTCCGGAACTTGACGCGCAGCGCGATTATGTCGGTAAAGTCATCATGGAAGAAGAAGTGTCCTTTCTTAGAACCCTTGATAAAGGACTGAAACGATTTGATTCCATTCAGGGCGAGGCCAAAGACAAGGTTATCAGCGGGGCATTGGCATTCGAACTGTATGATACCTTCGGGTTTCCGTTCGACCTTACATCGCTAATCGCCCGGGAGCGTGGACTCTCTGTCGATGAGGCGGGATTTCGTATCGAAATGGATAAGCAGAAACAACGTTCCAAAGCTGACGCGGCGAAAGAAACGGGAGACTGGGTGGCCGTAGGAGAAGCAGAGAAGTGTGAGTTTATCGGATATGACCACCTGCAGGCAGACATAAGCATTGTTAAATACCGCAAAGTTAAACAGAAGAATAAGGAGCTCTTTCAACTTGTATTTGACAAGACCCCATTTTACGCGGAAAGCGGAGGACAGGTTGGCGACACCGGGTGGATCGCATCCGGCAGTGAACGTGTGCAGATCCTTGACACGAAGAAGGAGAATGAGCTGATCGTTCATTTTGCAGATCGGCTTCCGGCCAATCCAGCAGCGACGTTCCATGCCAGGGTGGAGGACGCGAAGCGGAAGCAGACCATGAACAACCACTCCGCCACGCATTTGCTACACGCGGCATTGCGGGAAGTCCTGGGTCGCCACGTTGAGCAGAAAGGATCACTGGTGAACGAAAAGATTCTGCGATTCGATTTTTCTCATTTCACCGCCATGACCGCAGAAGAGATACAGAAGGTTGAGGAAATTGTCAATCGGAAGATCCGCGAGAACATAACCCTGGACGAGAAACGCAATGTGCCGATCGAAAAAGCAAAATCGCTTGGCGCTATGGCCTTGTTCGGTGAAAAATATGGCGACTTCGTGCGGGTGATCACTTTTGACCCCAAATTTTCGGTGGAGCTCTGTGGCGGTACGCACGTTCCTTCCACCGGTGTTATCGGATCTTTCAAAATCACCTCCGAAAGTTCAGTTGCGGCCGGAGTCCGGCGAATTGAAGCCATCACCGGCGAGCATGCCGAGGCATTTATCCGTGCCGAGCTTGCCGTGCTTGACGAAGTGAGAAAATTCCTGAAGAATCCCAAAGACCTGCTGGCCGTTATCAAAGGTCTTGCCGATGAAAAGCAAGTGCTCGAGAAAAAACTCGAAGCGGTCCACCTCGGCGTTGCAAACCATTTGCGTGACCAACTCGCCCATAAAGCCTCTCGTACGAATGGTC
>DASPNN010000669.1:0-17805 GCA_035626495.1 Chryseosolibacter sp. | reverse complement strand
CAAATACAATTCGCTCAACTTCCGCCCTGGCATTTAATGCCGCAGCTGCAACCGTAAATTTAACATCCTATAGTCCATTTCTTCCCTGGCTGTTTTTTGCACTGTTTCTTGCCAGCGCCGGTTTTCTCTGGCTTGCGCCTAAGCTCTAGATTAGTTAACGGGTCGATGTCCGGATCATTCCTATCCAAATGCTTCGCGTTGTGATGTTGCTAGCTCGTAGCGATGGAAGCACATGAGCATTCGTCCACGCGGCTATGCGTGGGAATTTTCGCTCTTCTCAGGTGGTGGCCGATCCGGAAGCCGTCGCCACACTATTCAATTTCGACGATCTTCAAGCCTCCCGTTCCCGTCGCAATGAAGATGATCCGGTTTTTCACCGCCACGTGATTGGCGGAAGAATGTGCGCTGAAAGTGATTGGCGTCACGTCGCTGAACGTGTCGTTTTCATGGATCTTCGCTACATACAGCCCAGCCTCTCCGTTTGCCATATAAAGCATGTCGCCAAATACGGCCACGCTGTTACAAACCGCAGTCGCGGGATCCAGCCCATCCCCTTCCGGAGCGGGAATATTAAAATTGACAACACCGGTATTTTTGTTTACACTATACGTTCCTCCATCGCCCGCGGCAATAAAGATGGAATGGCCCTTCATCGCCAGGTTGGACTTTGATGCTGGAATCGTTGCCCCATCCAGCGTCACCGACCGTTGCAAAGATCCGGCGAAATCATATACGCTCACCCGTGCCGGCGTGCCCTGTAATGTGACCAAAGCGTTTGTGCCGGAAAACGCGACTGCGCGGGCATCATCCAACGGAACAAAGGAAAGTGTTTGCAGATCCGATTTATTGAGCAGGAATAATCCGCCATCGGATCCAGAGGTCACAGCGATTTTCTCCTGCATGACACATACGTCGGTGGTCGCATAACTGGTCATCGCGATCCGTCGCGAATCGTTCGTAAGCCGTCCGTTGTCGATACGGATCGACTCAAGCACGGCTGGCGAGGCAAATCCCGCGTCTCCGGTCGCTTCCGCAAGGTAGATCACCCCCTCATCATAATACACAGAGCTGACATCCGTGTTGATGAAAATTGCCTGTGACTCGATGAATGGCTTGCGTGTGTCTTTGATGTTGAAAACCTCGACCCCACCGAGATAAGGCTCACCCTCCAGGTTATAGACAACGTAAGCATATCCGTCGTCGACATAAATATGCGAGGCCCGCAAGGTCACCCCCTCATGTACGGGGGGAAGTACTTCGGCCCGTAACTTCAGGGAGAATTCCGCATCAACGCGCCCGCCCGGCGACGCCCCCAGCGTGACCGTGGAGTCGACGTTGTAATTGATCCGGTCGAAAAACGAATCATTATTAATGATCACTCTTTCAGGAGCGGGATCTCGTTGCCCTTCGCAGCCGGCCAGGATGGCCGCCACGGCAAGTATGCTGGAAAATTTTTTCATTGAACTGACATTATGAATCATAAAAAATCCGGGTAGAATGGACCGGCAGTTCACAAAGGTATTTAAGCATCGGCCAGCGGAAATCAGTAAAAAGCTGATTCGTGGAAAATCAGGAATTACCCGATATGCCATCCAGGCCCATTCGCTGTCGTCCACTTGCGGAATTCAGCCTCAATACGATGCGCGAATATTATTTCCCGTTTCCCAATCCATTTGTCGCGGTGAAACATCAGATAACGACACGTACAGGGAGTCTGTCGAGAAAATCCCGCCCTGGCATGCGTTTTTACTCCCAGAATTTGATGCCCCGCATTTCCGACATACCTTCCGGTTTGCGACAGCCTGACCACCAGGGCGTCGAAATTAAACTTTGGGAGATCTATGTATCGCGCAGCCGCGGCCAATTGAGTCCGACCTTATGCAATTATTCCCTCGATGGCGGACCGTTGCCAATGACCACCCCGGAATCCGAGCGGGTGTCCTACCGCTTCCTGCACCAAGACTGGGAAAAAATTATCCGGCCAATGCTGATAGCCGACGCAATCCCTTTTGAAATTACCCGTTCTTTCACAGCAAGATCCCGGACCTCTAAACCAAAAGTTTATGTCGTCGAAGACGATCTCGATGTGCTGTTCGGACTGAATTTGCTCCTGGAACAGGCTGGGTACGACGTAACGTTATCACACCGCGCTTCCATGGTATTGGATCGCCCCTTGCCGGCAGTCGACCTGTTCATTGTCGAAAAAACTATCAGTGATGGCGATGGGCTCCAGATTTGTCAACGGATCAGGGTTGATGTGGCCACGCGGCACGTTCCGGTGATCGTGATGTCGGCAAACCCGAATTGCTACCACGAAGCACTGAAGGCCGGGGCCACTGACTTTCTTGGAAAACCATTTCCGGTCAAGGACTTTTTGTCAAAGGTTGCGAAATACACAGCCTCGAACTTCAGGGTCGCATAACAAGTTCGTTGCGAATCCATTCATCCTTTCATCGAATGCGCGTTCATCGACCGTTCTTGGATCAGAAAGGTTAATTTCTGACTTTAGCCGATCAAACCTCATTAACCAATATGAAACAACTCATTGTTGTCATCAGCCTGCTACTGCCTGCCTGTGCGCATGCCCAGGATGACAGTACAAGAAATTTTAACCTCAACACAGACATTACAATTGCGACGCGCAATGTGTGGCGCGGCCTGGACTATGGCAGTTCGCCCTCTGTCCAGGGAACACTCGCCATTGTGGGTGAGCGATTTGAACTTGGAACCTGGGGAACAACAACCCTCAATGGCTCAAAGAGCGGCTATGGCACCTGGGTAGAACTGTTCGCGACCGCGAAGTACAAAAATTTCGCTTTAACAATTGACGATTATTTTTTCTTCAACGCCGACGATAGCCTGAACAATTACCTCGATTGGCGGCGAGATAAGACACAACACTTTATCGAAGCTCGATTGAAATTCGATTCCGAAAAGCTGGACCTGATGGCAGGGTACGCCTTTTACAAAAATAAGGCGGACGAAACGAATGGACTTTACTTTGAGGCCGAATACGCACCACTGCCCTACCTGAGTTTTCTTCTGGGTGCGGTCACCTCATCGAACTGGTTGAGTTTTTATGATGAAGGTGGCATTACTACGATCGGTGTCGCGGGGAAACGTTCCATTCCGATAACCGAGACGTTCTCACCGGCGTTGAAGGCATCGCTGATCTTCAATCCGAATTATGAGGGGTCGGTGAACGCGCCAGGTGTGGGAACAAACCCGGTTTATGTGGTTATGTCTTTGACGTTTTAAAGTTTGAAGCGAGCAACATTTGTCGAATTGTAGAAGGCGCGAACAAGATATCCCGCGGCACCCTCGACTGAGGACATACAATTCGAACAGTACAATAACATGGAACAGCCTTTGTTTCCCGAACGGTATCTCTCCGGACTCAGCGGAATCGTATTACCCTTGCCGAAATACCAGTTTCCGCCTGAATTTCAGAATTGCTCCCGGTTGACCTACTACACTACAAAATTCAACAGCATCGAGATTAACAGCTCTTTTTACAAGATCCCTATGCGGTCGACCATCGCGCGGTGGGTAGGCTCTGTTCACGACAAATTTACTTTTACGTTCAAGCTTATTCGCGACGTTACCCACATGGACCATCTGCGGTTTCGAACCGATCACGTACAACAGTTTTTTGAAGCCATCTCTCCAGCCTCGAACCGAGGGGGCTGCGTGCTCATTCAGTTTCCCCCCACCCTCGATTTCCGGCATGCTTCTCAGCTTGCTGAACTCCTCGAAACAATCCGTGCATTGGAGTCCAGTCGCGGATGGAACATCGCCGTTGAATTTCGCAACAAAAGCTGGTACCAGGATGCGACGGTCGATCTTCTGGCTTCTCAGAATGCCGCCCTGGTGCTCCACGATATTCCAAAATCGGCCGCTCCAATGATCATTACCGCCACCGATTTCGTTTACCTGCGATTTCACGGCCCTACCGGAAACTACGGCGGTAGTTACCCCGATTCGTTCTTGTCCGAATACGCAGCCTATGCACGAGCGTGGTTGGCCGAAGGGAAATACGTCTTCATCTACTTCAATAACACGAAAGGAGACGCATACAATAACCTGACAATCCTAAACGCGTTTGTCATGGAAAACCAGTCCTGGTGACTGTGATGATTCGGAACTGATCCCGGCACGCAACCGTTTGTGTTCATGAGAAAATTCCAGGTTGCAAAGTTTTTTCTTATAATTCTATAAAGTCTATTGTTTTAGTATAGTTATATTCTAAATTTGCCGCATAAAGCACTTTTTTTCTATAGACTTATGATATCAGTTAAGCAAACAGCGATCGCAGGCATCATTGCACTCACGAGTTTGACTGCATCGGCTCAAAACAAGGAGCACGTTACCCCGGAAAGCATGGCATCCACTCATCAAACTGATGCAAATGTTGCGCGTGCCGCTCAAAAAATCGTGGTTGTCACCGGAGCGAGGTTTTCCTACGCGATCATTGAGAAATGGATCGATGAATACCTAAAAGTAAGACCCGATATCCAGGTGGTTGTTGAATCGCGCGGCTCAGCCGATCCTAAGCAGTATGACATTCTCACAGAGGTGTATGAACACGATGAAGAATCGAAAAACAACCGCGCGTACGTCTACGTCGGCCGCTATGCAATACTCCCGGTCGCAACCGCGGGCTCGGGCTTTGCGAAAACATACAGTGAAAAGGGACTGGATGAAGAAATGATCCAACAAATCTTCTTTCACGATATTTTTTCCGGCACTGCAAACCGGAAAGCGATAAAAGAACCCTACACTACCTATACGCGTCTGCAGCGGGCGGGCGTCCCGCACGTTTTTTCAAAATATTTCGGGCATGAGCAGAATGACATTAAAGGGGTCGGCATCGCCGGCGCAGACGTCCACCTGGTGAAGGCATTACTTCGGGACTCCGTAGGTGTAACATATCTTCCAGTTCCACTCATCTTCGAATCAAGCACACGCCAATTGCTAAAAGGACTCGTGATCTTACCCGTCGACCTTAACGGAAACGGAAAAGTCACCGGGGAAGAAAGGATTTTTGCCGACTTGGATAAGATCATTGAGAAAATAGAGACCGCCAACCCGAAAGAGTTGCAAAATGTGCCCATTGGTTACCTCCATTTATCGGTGGACCGGAAGAATGCAAGTGCAGAAGCAATTGACTTTCTCACCTGGGTGAAGGAGAACGGTGATCGCTTCCTGCGCGAATTTGGCTACCTGAAGCCAGACTCGCGTACTCCAGGGAACGCGGAACTCAGCGAACTCGCCGCGAGCCGAAGGTGACGCCAGTCTTATAAATAAGCAGACTTCACGTAACCATCATTGGGGTGTGCTTCTGCGATTTTGTCGTTGCTGCAACGACTCTTAAAAACCAAAGACTCCATATTTATCTGATTTTTCCATGAATAAAATTTTACAACTTATTATACCCATCGCTTTTTTTGGGTCGCAAGCAAGCTTCGGTCAACTGCTGACCGGTGTGGTGAAAGACCGTGATGGATCCCCTGTGGTGGGTGCTTCAGTTATCGTTAAAGCCACAAAAATATATGCGTTCACGGACGTTAACGGAAACTTTAGTTTTGCACCCCCAAAGGAGATTCCGTTTTCAATCAAGATTACTTCGACAGGGTTCAAGGCGCACCAAATCGAAGTATTTGAGGTACCTCAGGAACCGCTCGATGTGACGCTGTTTGATGATCACATCCTTTCCGAAATCGTGGTGACCGCAAGGCGTCGCACCGAAACCCTGCAGCAGGTTCCGATACCGGTCTCTGTGGTGGGCGGAGAGCTGATTGAGGATGCAGGCGCATTCAATGTCAACCGGGTGAAAGAGCTTGTACCCGCAGTGCAACTATATTCCTCCAACCCAAGGAATTCCACATTGAATATCCGTGGCCTCGGATCAACTTTCGGCCTTACAAACGACGGCATCGATCCCGGTGTCGGATTTTACGTCGACGGCGTCTACTACGCACGCCCCGCTGCAACATCGCTTGATTTTGTTGACATCGAGCAAATAGAGGTGTTGCGCGGGCCACAAGGTACACTCTTCGGAAAAAATACAACGGCCGGGGCATTCAACGTTACCTCCCGTGCACCAAGCTTCGCGGCAGGCGCAACTTTCGAGGTGACCTATGGGAACTATGGCTTTGTGCAGGCGAAGACATCGGTTACAGGGCCCCTCGGGAAAAAATTTGCAGCGCGCTTGTCGTTTTCGGGTACGCAACGTGATGGTGTACTTTTTAATGTGGCAACACAAAAACAGACCAATGACCTGAACAACCTTGGTTTCCGCGGACAGCTGCTCTATACACCGGGTGACAACCTCAAGATTACCCTGATTGCCGACAACACGCGACAACATCCCGACGGCTATGCGCAAGTGATCGCAGGCGTCGTTCCAACAAAACGGGCTTCCTATCGGCAATTCGACCAGATCATCGCCGACCTCGGTTATAAACTCCCGAGCCGCAATCCTTTTGATCGGAAAATCGATCACGACACACCGTGGAAATCTGGCAATGAGCTCGGTGGCGTCTCAATCAATTTGGATTCGAAAATCGCAAACGGCACGCTTACCGCAACGACAGCGTGGAGGAACTGGCACTGGGATCCGTCTAACGACCGCGACTTCACAGGTCTTCCGGTACTTATCCGTTCGGAGGCGAATTCCAGACATCAGCAGTGGACGCAGGAAGTGCGCTATGCCGGCAAGCCATCACGCAACCTCAGTGGCGTAATCGGAATTTTTGCCATTTATCAGGAACTAAAAAGTGATCCGCTGCACATCGAAGAATCGGGTGCAGCCCAATGGCGGTTCTCGCAAAATTCAACTTCCGATCTATGGAAAACTCCGGGCTTGCTGGACGGTTACGGCATCCGGACAAAATCCAGCCTGAATAGCATCGGTGCCGCCGTATTTGGCCAGATCGACTGGTCAATCACGGAGAGCCTACACGTTCTCCCGGGGCTTCGTTATAACTTCGATCAAAAAAATCTCAGCTACGACCGTCAAACGTATGGAGGACTACAAACGAACGATCCTGAACTCATTGCGCTGAAACGCGCCGTTTACAACGATCAGGAATTTGAAGCCGATGTTGAAGAATCCAATATTTCGGGACAGCTGACTGTTTCCTATCACGCGTCGAAAAAAGCGACCGTGTTTGCCGCTTACTCAACAAGCTACAAACCCGCGGGCTTAAACCTTGGCGGCCTGCCAACCTCGAACGGACAGGTCCTTACCGAGCTTGCACGGATCAAACCCGAATATGTTTCTCATCTCGAAGCTGGCATCAAGTCCAACCCCGGCCAAAATTCAACCCTCAACTTGACTTCCTATCATACGATCGTAAACGACTATCAGACGCAGGTTCAGACGGCCGAAATCGGCGTGAACCGCGGCTATTTGGCGAATGCGGAAAAAATCCGGGTCTTTGGGGCGGAGCTCGATGCGAACCTAAAGGCCGGCAGGAATGTGTCTCTCTACGGAGCACTTGCCTTCTCAAACGGTCAATACCTTTCATTCAGGAATGCGCCGGTCCCGCTCGAAGAAACTGGCGGCGAATCGGCTTTCAAGGATATTTCCGGCAGCCAGCTTCCCGGCATCTCACGGTGGGCAGGATCCGGCGGCGGTGAGTTCTTATCCAACCTGATCAAGGTCTTCGGCCAGGATAGCAAAATGTTCGTAGGTTTTGATATCTACTTCCGGTCCGGTTTTTCGTCAAGCCCCTCGCCATCCAAATATCTCAACATCGATGGGTACGCGCTCATCAACGCAAGGGCCGGGTTTCGGGCATCCGAGGGACTGACGTTGTTCGTATGGTCGCGAAACCTTCTGAACGAAAACTATTTTGAGCAACTCCTAGCGGCCGCCGGGAATGCCGGACAGTTTGCCGGCGTCCTTGGAGACCCGCGGACGTATGGGATAACCCTGCGGTACAATCACTGATAACACCTTGAGAACTTGTGAAATCAAATTGAAAACTTTCCGCTCACATAATTTCACGACATGAAGTGGACAAGGCTTTAATAATTTCACATCCAAATGATCATAAACATCAGAACATTTGTATTTTTTCTGTTCGCTATCGCAGCGACCGGGTTTATCGTGCCGACATGTGCTTACGGCCAGGCCACAGAGAAGGAAATTCATCGGCGCGAACAACTCTGGCTGGGATATTTCAATCAAACACGGCTCGGCAATAAGTGGGGATTCTGGGCAGAGGCACAGTACCGTATGACCGACAATTTTGTCAACCGTTCATTACTTTTATTCGTGCGTCCGGCGCTGACTTATTATATCAAAGACAATCTGCGGGTCAACTTCGGATACGCGTTTGTCCAACATTACCCGGCCAGGGGGTCAGACATCACACGTGCGGAACACCGTCCCTGGCAACAGATCTGGTGGAATCAGAAACATCCGGGGCTTGTACACCTGCAGTGGCTTCGGCTTGAGCAACGTTTTCTCCAAAAGGTGTCAGATGGCGTCAAAGTTGATGACTACAACTATACCTTCCGCATTCGTTATAACATGACGTTCTTTATTCCGCTAACAGGCAATGAGCTCACATCGGGAACGACATTTGGAATCCTCGGCAATGAGGTCTTCCTGAATTTCGGGGAGAACATCGTTTACAACACCTTCGACCAGAACCGCTTTTTCGCCGGGGTGGGATATCAGTTCTCTCCACAGATCAATGTCCAGGCCGGTTATACCAACATTTATCAGCAGGAATCCTCTGGCATCAATTACTTCTCCACGCATGGGATCCGGCTGTCGCTATTTCACAATGTAGACTTGCGTAAGAAAGAATGACGCTCCGATCCCTTACAAAGCGCGTTGTATAAACTCGCGATGTTACTGGCCTGATTGCGTTTTGCGCCTGGTGGCTCTCAAGAGCCGAAGACTCAAGGACACGCGACCTCATCAACAATAGACTGCACTAAAATCCAGACTGAATTTCATAACTTCTGCACAAACTTCGGGTCCTATGCTGCGGTTCACCCTTCTAATTTGCGCGGAGCTCCTTGTGATGGCGAGCTTCGGCCAGGCGAAGTTCTCGGTAATCGGGTTTTATACCGGCGAACGTGATGCTGCACATATCAGCTTCGTCCGCGAAGCGAACACCTGGTTCTCCCGAATGAGTGAGCTTCACAGATTCGATTACGATTCAACAAACAACTGGAACGATCTCAATACCGAATTTCTCAAGCGGTACGCAGTTGTGGTTTTCCTCGACACCCGGCCGGACTCGGCGGCTCAGCGCCTGGCGTTCGAAAAATACATGCGGGCTGGCGGCGCTTGGATGGGGTTTCACTTTGCAGCATTCGCCCTCACGCCCTCGGCCTACCCACAAAATTGGGATTGGTACCACAACGAATTTCTCGGCTCCGGTGAGTATGCCAGCAATACCTGGCGTCCGACCTCCGCCATACTAAAGGTTGAAAATCCCGCGCATCCGGCCCTGATATCCGCCCCAACGGCCTTTGCCTCTGCTCCCAATGAGTGGTACCGGTGGAAAAATGATCTGACCCAAAACAAAGACATAAGGATCCTGCTTTCGATTGACCCCTTAAGTTTCCCGCTTGGCACCGGCCCGAAACACCATGAGATCTGGCACAGTGGCTACTACCCTGTTGCCTGGACGAACACGCGCTACCGGATGATCTACTTCAATATGGGACACAACGATATCGATTACGAATCAGGTTCGGGTCGCGAGCTCTCGCTTTCCTTTGAAAATGAAGTCCAAAGTAAAATAATTCTGGACGCGCTCATTTGGTTAGGCGAAAGGTGAGGGCGATTGGGGTCGATCAAGAGCCGGACGCCAATGTTGCGACGCCCGACGTCTCAACCTTAGCCTCAACGTTCATGCGTCTTCTAAATCTTAAGGCATCGTTTTCATCTGCAAAATCGTGGTGTTGCAGTAATCTAAAACTACTCGCGAGTCGTGAACTACCAGATCTTGAAATCAAACTCGAGGTTCTCCCGCCGCGAAGTCGGTTTCTGTTCGCCTTTTGTCAGGCGTTGAACTTCCTTGCTGGTAAAATCCTTGAGCTCTGTGACAGAAATATCTCCGTTACGATTGATGTCGGCGGTGCGGTTTTTAAGGCCCGATAACACCGCATAGGTAAATACGCCGTTCCGCCACTCGTCGGATTCAAGCGCATAGCTGTTACCCGCGGCTGCCGCGATGACAACAGCTCCGGATCCCTTGCTTACATTGGCAAACAATTCCTGCATCAGCTCAAACGACGTCTTAATCCCGACCTGGTGATGCTCTTCGATTACTTCGGCCGGGTAGGTGTAGGTCTTCACCGTTCCCTTCTGGTTTCGGGCGAGCGTAGCGGACTGGTCGGAAACTTGCAACCTGGTCTTATCAACTTCACCGGAATGGCACGCATCGATAAGCAGAAGTTTTTTCCTGGCTGGGATGCCGTCAAGCAGATTCTCGAGCTCATCGTACCGGATACCACGTTCCGAAGGGCGCGAGAAATCGATGTCGTGGGTCGCAAAATAGAAATCGAGCTTATCGTCGAGCAGTCCATGCCCCGAAACGAAAAGGATTACGTGATCATCTACCGATGCACGGCTGAATTTTTCCTTCAGCGCGAGGATATTTTCGCGGGTAGCGGTACGGTTGGTGAGGCTGTCGGAATAAATGCGATTGTAGTAACTGTTCCTTCGCAAGAACAGGCTCATCAGGTCACGGCCATCCTTGACCGCGTACTTCAGGTTCATGCGTGGATCAAGGTAACTGGAAACGGAAATGATCGCCAGGTAAAGATCCGGCTTTGTCGCCTTCTCCTGTCGCTCGATCTCGAAAGTCTCCATCAGGGACTCAACCCCTTTTTCATTTAAGCACGAAACCTGGATCTTGTTTTTACCTGCGGAGAGCGGCAGCTTGACCTGCATGGCAAGGTCATGTTGTTGTTGTTCCCGTACATTAATCCCCTGGAGTCCGTAGACAGGAATATTGTTTACAAAGACATTCACCCGGTCAAGCGCGTATTTTGAATCGGTCGCCCGGATCCCAAAATCAATTTCGTCACCGGAGGTCTTCAGAGGAAGCCTTTCGGTCGTTATCTTGATCTGGGGAAGATGAACATCAGCGCCTAGCATATCCTCGCTGAAATTCATTTTTTGCAATCGCTTTCTGTACGCACGGTTGTAGGCCCGGATCACCTGCTCGGGAACGAACCCCAGGCGCGAGAGAACAAGGTCGGGACGGTTGAAGCGCAAGTCGAACTGCTCGGGTGATATGAATTGTTTCCCGTATTTATATCCAATCGCCCGCAAACTGTTTCGCGTTCCGAAGTAATAACCATCCGGTGTAATGATCATGTGATCGTCTTTGCCGACAGAAACGATGGTTGCCAGGAGTTCCCCAGTGTTTGTGTCCCAAATTTTCACCGCCGCATCCCAGCCGCACGTGGCAAGCAAGGGTCGCGTTGGACTGAACGCGATCCCGGTAATTCGGTCGGTATGTGCGCGGCCAATGATGATGGGCGGCGCTTCACGCGAAAGATTAAAATCCAGCGTCTGAATATAAAGGTCCGTTCCCGACGAGTAAGCGATCTGCCGTTTGTTATTCGGGTGAACACCGACAGCGTCGATAATCTTGGCAGCGGTCACGCGGTCAACCGCAGTTCCCGTTTTGAGGCTGCGCACGTCGATGCCGGCATCTGTGTGAACGACAACCGTATCCTGGCACAAGACATTCAGTGTGCGGATAACCGCTCCTTGCGTGATCACCTCACGGTAATTGAGCGAGTTGTCCGAAGGATCCATGAACCACTCGAGCATCGTATTACCGGACGCTGAAATAAAACTCGACGGAGTGACAAAGGCGACGCTGCCGATACTCCCTCGATGTGCCCGAACTTTCCGGAGTGCGTCCCCTGGCAGATCCCTGATCCATAATGGCTGCGGTTTGCCGCGGACCGCCGACTCGCGCCATGCTCCTCCGGCCATCAGATACTTATCGCCCGGGCTGACACTCAGCGTGTTCACCCATGCATAAGGCTCGCGATAGGCTCCGATCTTTTTCAATAGAAAATCGCCAAAACTGACATAGTCCAGATATGTATGCCGTTCCACAACGCGCTGCTCTTCGTAGTCGAACACCTGGATCCGGTTATCCATGCCGGCGGAAAAAATACTTTTGTTATCATGGCTGAAGCGGATCGCGCTGATCTTATGTTCATGCCACCTGTGAGACACGACGTTGACGCGACTGGACTTCAAGTCAATGATCTTCGCATTCCCCAGCTCGTCGCCCACTGCCAGTACCGACCCGGTAGCATCGAAGGCCAGGCTCTCATATCGAAACGATCGCCCGTAAAGGCGCCGGACGCGCTGCAGTGTCCGGATATCCCAGAGTATTACCGAACGATCTGAGCTTGCTGTGGCAAAGGTGCTTTCATCGGGAGAAAGCGCGATGCTGTTGACCGATGTATAGTGCTCGCCCAGCATCGCCACGCTCCTGCCCTTCGCATAATCATAGACATACACCTTCCCATCCTCACTGCCGGCTACGACCCGGTTGTGCAATTCAGACACAGCCACAGACGTGAAATGCCTCGATATGTCCATCGGCACTTTCGAAAAAACGGTCTTGCCGGAAGACCGGCTTTTTTTGCGCAGATAATATTCCCGGACGTAAACCTCATGAAGAGAATCGGCACCGACATACCTCCGCTGGTCATGGAAAGTGACACGCTGGGAAGGTGGTGCCGTCGTCTCCAGTAACGAGGTTGCCACATTCCAGGTGTAAACTGTGCCATCCTTGTAACGCACATACAGGAAGTCATCCTCGGCGCTGAATTTCAATGCGTAAACATCGTCGGAATATGTGCTTACGAAGCTTGCCATTTCCTTGCCCGTCGGCACGTGCCACAGCTTGATCAGGTGGTCGCTTCCGCTGGTCGCCAGCAGCAACCCGGAAGCGTTAAAGGTGACAAACGTAATATCACCCGAATGGCCTTTTTGAACAGCGATCTCTATCTGTTGCCCTGAAGCTCCGGCCAACACAAATATAAAAATCAATATCGTGACCGTTATTTTCATTCAGGCACCCTTACCGTAATCAGAAGGGGATTAAACTCGTAACCCGAATACTGGTCGGTGACTTTCACCGAAGCGTACACGGCCTCACCCGGCTGGATGGGCCCTGCGGATTTCACGAACCGGACGCGGATCGTGTAACCGTTCG
This sequence comes from Chryseosolibacter sp., assembly GCA_035626495.1. GTDB lineage: Bacteria > Bacteroidota > Bacteroidia > Cytophagales > Cyclobacteriaceae > Chryseosolibacter. The sequence continues at coordinate 4,579 of DASPNN010000669.1, read as the reverse complement.
GACTTCCATCGAGGACGTGGCGCAGGTTACCCACAACTGTGACCATCGACAGGTAATCAGGACATGACGCGAACATTCCACCGGTGGTATGTGAAGCCACCCCGACTTGACGTGCATCGACATCATTGCCTACGGTAATAAAATGAATTCTTATATCGTCTGCCAGCGCCTGGTCAATGATTGGCTGGCGGCCAACGTTGCTGACCTCGTCGTCGCTGTGAGCAAGGACGATCAGGTCACGGTTGTTCGCCGGGTGATCCTTCAAGCGACTCAGGCCGTCGCCAATCGCATCGTACACATTATTGGTCCCTCCCGTTCGTTTCGCGAGAAAAAACAGAAACTGGAGCTTGTCTTCCCAGGTTGTCGAAAACGAAGCCGAATGGTATTCAACCGGCTCGTTCGCAAGTGCTCCATCTTTTGAAAAGCCACCGATGAGGTGATCGTACTGTGGGTGGGATTTCTGCAAAAATTTATTCAAGCCTTTCGCGCGGTAGTTATAAGGATCAGCGGTCTCGTAGTTCCCGCTTTGATCGATGAGAATTACCGCGGCGCCTTCGCCGGCCCGGTCAAACACCTGGTCATCAAGGAATGAAATAATTTCGTAGGTACCGCCCTCTCCATCCACGGAAAATTCATCTTCACCAAAAAAGGGTAAGTCATCACCCCACGAGTAGTGGTCGAGCAGAACAATATCGGCTTCCATTACAAGCTCGGTTCCGCTGTGCGACACGTACCGCGAAGCTAGCACGACGCCCGCGTCCAGGCTGTTGTATGGCAGCTCCTTGTCATCATTATCGTAGATGATTTCGCAACCGGCGAGAGCGAATGCCACCCATACGATTACCTTACTCTTCATAGTACACTTTTTTCTTTAAAACGTGGAAAGGAAGGTAATACGTCAACCCTACGCCTATGTTATGGATGGAAGCTTTGTAAAGCGTGCCCGGTGATCCAAGACGCCGGACATAGCGGATGTCCACCCGCACCAGGCCGGCGAAATTCACTCCCATTCCCGCGATTGCGTTCCAGAATTTGTCATCGCTGTAAAGAATATCAATCATGTCCCGGTAATGGTATCGGTCATACTGCCAGTTTTCGTCCTCGCTTCGATCCGGTTCGCGAATATCAAAGTCGAAGAGATAGGGAATCGCCGGACCAGCACCTGCGAATGCGGAGTACCGGATCAGGTTGGAGCTTTTAAAATGAAACCCGACAAACAGCGGCGCGTTCACCTGGAACATCAACGCGCCAAATGTGACCTTTTCATCGACACCAGGTGCAACCGGTGAAGACACAACATACGTGTAAGAGTTCAACTCGTACGCTGGTTCAAGGGCTATGTAGAATTTCTTGTAATCGAGCTGAAGTGTCGTGCCAATGAGGATCGACTGACCCCCCGAAAATAATTTCCAACGGTTGTCGATCACCTTATAAAAGTTGTAAGATTCTGCGGGGATAATATAATCGGCCTCGACCTTCACCTTCTTGACAATCAGATACTGGAAATTTACCCCGACATGAAAGCGCTGTGCCGCGGCCTGCACGCACACCATCACCAACAGCGCGATAAGGATTGATCTCACGGTTGTTGGGGTTTACGTGAATAAATGGGAACGATCAGGTGAACCGCGCCTTGGTTTGCGTAGTCCGATTCCGTAACCGGATGCCAGCCGAGTGACCCGTACTGATAAAATTGATACTCGCCGCAAAGCAGTACGGTGATGTTCTTTACTTCAAACCCGAACCCATAGCGCCGGCTGATCCCGACCATCCCGCCTCCGTGCGCAAGAATGGCATCGGCCCTGGCAACGATCGGCATAAAGGTTTTAATGCGCAGCCAGAAACTTCCGTAGAGCTTGTTGAATTGTTGCGGGTAATATTCATATCCTCCTCCAAGATAGAATCCATGTATCTTTAATCCCGACAGCCGGTTGTGGGGTGTCATGGATTCCCACAAATTTAGACGCAACCCAACGGAGGCAGCGTACGCGCTCTTTCCGCCGAGCCCGAGCGGGTCGACAGTGACTAGCGGAGCGGCGTATACAGTGTAAAAAAGTCCGCGATGCGCACTGAAATCAGAAGCGCGGTAACGCTTGAATGTTTTGCCATCGACGACGGTTTGACCGAACGCCGTATTCAAGGTCAGCCATAAAAAGAGGGAAACCCATATACGAGTCGTGGGGGTCGGCATGGCATAACGGTAAGGTAAAAGGGTCTTCCGAATTTATTAAAAAGGGCGCACACTTTCAGCATGCTGCCAGCACACTTTTTCCCATAAAATCATGCACGGAACCAGCATGCGATCATCCAATGAGTATATTCGCGATATTTTGTTGAGATGAAGGGGCCTCTTTTATTCGTTTTCGCGTCTTTTTTACCGGGCATTGGGTTGTACGCGCAGCCGGACACCACCACGGTAAACGATCTGAACCGGTTGGCATGGGAAATGAAATTTTCAAATCCTGATTCTGCAGCCCTGGTTTCGGAAAAAGCTGCAAGGCTGGCCACAGACCTGGGATTTCAGCGCGGCATCGCAGACGCACACAAAACGCGTGGCGTGATCATGCACATACGCGGAAATTTCGACTCCGTCTTCCAGCTCGCAACCGCATCGTACGAGATCTATTCGCGGATACAACACCGCAGCGGGATGGCAGCCACCATGAATTTAACAGGACTGGCACATTACTCGCTCGGGAATTATCCGGAAGCGCTTAGAAAGTATCTCGACGTTGCCCGCATCTATGAAACACTCGGTGACCAGGCCGGGCTGGCGAAAACCTACAACAACATCGGAAATACCTTTTACAAGCAAGCTGATGACGACAATGCACTTGCTTATTACCGGAAAGCCTATGCAATTCATGTGAGCGAAGAAAACAAGCCAGGGCAGATGGAAGCGCTCAGCAACGTGGCGATGGTGCTGATGGAAAAGAAAGCCTACGAAGAAGCGCTTGACGATTATGCGACTGTCGAGCAATTTGCCGTCGCGACCGGCAACAAACTGCTTCTTGCCGGCACGTGGCAGAACATGGCGATCTGCCACCGCTACCAGGGTGACCTGAAAAGCGCCGAAAGCTATTACTCAAAGTCGCTGACGTTGAAAACAGAGCTGGACGATCCCGACGGCATCTGCTCCTCGCTGACCGGAATGGCCATCATCGCGCGGGCAAAAAAAGAATATCAACGCGCCCACGACCTCACCGATCAGGTCATTCGCAAAGCCAGCGAGTCAAAATTGCTAGACAGGCTCAACAATGCTTACGAAATAAAATACCAGGTCTTTCGGGATCAAGAAAATTTTTCCAGAGCTTTGGAAACTTACCAACTCTATACGGTCACCAAAGACAGCCTGTTCAATATTCACAAAGCCAGGCAGGTGCAGGAGTTGCAGCTTAAGTACGAGACTGAAAAGAAGGAACACCAGATCCTTTTGCTGCAGAAGGAAGCTGAAGTTCAGGCAGCACTGAAGAACCGTGCGATCATCATTTCGGCCGGGATAGCGCTCGTGCTTGTTCTCGCCGTTTACGGACTTCGACTCCGAAACAAACTCTACAAAGAGCGGAACGCCAAGCTGGAAATTGAAAACAAGCTGAAGGAGCAGGAAAACCTGCGCCTGGCTGAGGAGCTGAGGGCGGAGAACGAGATCAACCGGATACAATCCGAAAAACACACCATGGAGCTCGACTTTAAAAACCGGGAGCTGACATCAGCAGCGCTGCACGCAGTTCAGAAAAGCGATCTCCTCCAGGACCTGCGCGAACAACTCGAAGAACTTGCCGCAGACAAAGACCTGAAAACAGCCATCAAGCCCCTGCTAAAAACGATCGACACCACCCTCGATACCGCCGATGAATGGGACAACACGAAACTTCATTTTGAAAAGGTGCATCCGGGCTTCTTCGAGAGATTACAGACAAGTTATCCCGAACTGACGCAAACCGAACTAAAACATATCGCATACATGAAGATCAATCTTTCCGGCAAAGAGATCGCACGACTGCTGAACATCGGTGTTAAGGCGATTCAAATGAGCCGGTACCGGATCAAGAAAAAGATCGGCTTGTCAGAAGAGGTCAACCTGCTGGAATTCATCCAACAGTTTTAATACACGCCGCGCGCGCCCGGTAATAAAGAAAAAAAGGCCTGCTCAAAAGCGGGCCTTTCAATTCACCAGATCTCACAACCTAATTCATCGGGGGAAGGTCAATCAGTTGAAACTGTCCTACGGGCACAGAACTGCAGTATACGTACCCCCTGTAATCCAGTTCGGAGTTGGCGGCGAACAATATTCCTTGCGGGTTAACGGTTACGGCTGAGACTCCATAAAGCCGGGTCCGGTCCTCCATCACATAGCTCCACGTTGCGCCACCGTCGGCACTCATGAAAATGCCAACGCGGTCTGCCACCGCATAGACATTCCCAAATGAGTCTTTGGTTAGTTTGGCAACGGAAGGAATGAATTTATGCTCATTCCTGGGGTAAGAAGTACCATAATCATAAAAGTGCATGCCCGGATCGGCCATTTTCCAGGTCACCCCTTTGTCGGTGGAACGCATTACACCAGCGTTCGTGCCGA
>DASPNN010000668.1:0-3434 GCA_035626495.1 Chryseosolibacter sp. | reverse complement strand
TGTTGCCACCGACAAAAAATTCCTGAACCATTTCGTCACCCGAAAAAACACTCACTCGTGTACCCTCCCGCTCGAGCCGCGATGCGATGGAATCGTTCGACAAGCGCGAGACCGGGCGCCGCGGCTCGTGTTGAAGCAGTGTCGCCATCAGTACTTTAATCATGTTCACGTCCGCCTTATGCGCTTTATTCACGGTCCACCCGCCGGGCCCGAATGCCAGGTCGACGGTATCGTCAGACACCAGGAGAACCCGGCTTACGCTTTCCGGGTTCTCAACCCTGAACAAGGTTTTGTCAACGTCCGACGACGGCTCGGCCCGTATCCACGCAATCAGTGCGCTCAGCATGGACAATACGGCCAGGGAGACGGCAAGAAGTTTATTTTTTTTCTCGGCTTTCATGGGAAGCTGGTATACCGTCTTTTTCTAACAAACGAACGCGCAATCCCGTACGTGGCGGTCAGCACCAGCGGCAGCACCACGTTCACTATCTGCCACTGGGTTTTTTCCGTCGCAACGCGGTTCCTGTCCAGAGGCCGAATAGCAACCTCCTTGTTCCGGGCGACAATCAAACCGTTTTCTTCCGTAAGGAAGGCAAGCATGTTGAGAATGAGGTCGTCGTTGGCGTAGGTGTAATTTGTAAAGGGATCGAATCCCAACGGATGGGGGTTGCCGCTGCGGCGGTTGACCTCGTTACGGGCGACATCGCCATCCGCGACAACCATGAGCTTGGTCGGCACGCTTTCTTGCCTGAAAGAATTTTTCATTACACCGGCGGGCAGGAATCGGTTTTTGTAAATGGATGTAAACCTTCCTTCCAGCAAGTACGCCACGGGCAGAAAACTTTTTTGAAACTGTCCGGTTTTCTGCTCGCGAAACTCATTGATGTCAATCTGCACCGGAGCGCCGATGGTACGGGCATACTGCGAAGAAAATAACAGCGGGGTTTTGCGAATTCCTGGCGCCTTGACTGTGTCGATCGTGCTTGCAAACCGCAGAAGTACCGCATCAAGATTTCGGGTTACTGCGTGATCCGCAAACCGGACAATCAGCGGGAAGTAAGGCCATTCGACCAGCTGCATGCGCGGCGATGCGCCGGACTGACCGGTCACCACCGGGTAAAAGGCCGCGTTCTGATCCTGTATCAGATCCATGTTGATCCGCACCCCATACCGAAACAGCATTTCATCAAGACCGGTTTCATAAGGGAATGCCAGGTAGCCCGGCTCCGAGGCTTTCTCCATGGAAGCATCGAGCTTGTCGAGGAGGAACACAACTTTGCCTCCCTGCATGATGAACTGATCCAGCGCATACAGATCGGCGTCCGGAAAGGAAGTGGTTGGCTTTGCGATCACGAGTGCGTCGTATGAAAGCACATCCCCTGACGATAGGGTGACATTCGACACATCGTACACAGCCGAGAGCGCGTCGTAAAGTCCGGCGACGTCTACACTGTCCAGCTCGCCGTGTCCTTTAACGAGTCCGATTCTCCGGGGATCGGAATTCGTCAGCCTGTAAATTGCGCTGGCGAGTTCGTATTCCAGTCCCTCGATGGACTGGTTGATTTCTTCCTGGGCGGTGGAGGCTTTGTTCCCTTTCAACAGCATCACTCCGGTTTCCTGAGCGCCATACGAAACGAGCGCGCCAGGGAAGATCAGCTTTTCGACACGCTGTCCGTTCTTATTATCGATGACATTGGTGGCCTGAATTCCCTTCGCCGCGAGGTCGGCCATAAACTCTCCCCGCGCCCTGTTACTCTGAGCCTCCGCAGGGTCAATAAAACGGTAGCTTACCCGGTTGTGCGAATAGATCCGGAATTCCTCCACTGTTTCCCGGATGGCGCGCTGCAGGCGGGTGAATCCGGCATTGAGATCGCCCGCCAGATAGACTTCGATATACACCTTGTCGTCCAGACCGGCGAGGATTTCTTTTGTCTGCGGTTTGATCGTATATCTTTTTTCCTCCGTAAGATCGATGCGGTAGAAAACAAAAGAGGCCAACAGGTTGATCAGCACGATTGCCGCGATGCCGTTGCAGAGCAGCAGGATGTCGCCGAGTTTCTTGCTTTTCCAGTTTACCATGATCGTGAGCCAACAATGATTCTGGTGATGAGCAGCATCAGGAAGATGACCGTGAGAAAATAGATTACGTCGCGGGAATCGATGAGTCCTTTGCTAAGTGAATCGTAGTGATACAATATGCCGAGCTGTTTGATGGTCAAAGCAACGCTGCCGCTGCCAGCGATCATCGACAGCGATTCAAAGCCGGTAAAAATGATAAAGCATAAAAACGCGGCGACGATGAATGCAACGATCTGGCTGGACGTCAATGACGAAGCCATGATACCGGTGGCACAAAACACGCTTGCCAGGAGCAGCAGGCCGACGTACGATCCAATGACACCCGGAGTATCGATGTTACCCGCGGGATTGCCGAGTGTATACAGCGAGAAATAATAGATCACAGTGGGGACAAGCGCTACGACAACAAGCAATAGAGATGCGAAAAATTTTCCGAGAATGATCTGCCAGTCGGTAAGGGGTTTGGTTAGCAGCAGCTCGATGGTACCCCCTTTTTTCTCCTCGGCAAAGCTTCTCATGGTAATTGCCGGGATGAGGAAGACAAACACATAAGGTCCGAGCCGGAACAGCGGATCCATGTCGGCATAGCCAAATTCCAGTACGGATGTTTCCGGAAATACCCACATCAGCAACCCGATGGCGACCAGGAAGACCCCGATCACCACGTAGCCGATGAGCGAATTGAGAAAACCGTTGAATTCCTTTGCCAGTACAACTGTCATAATGTAACCCGGATTTTGCCCAATGCCACAAAGCAAAATCCTATGAGCCCGCAATATAGAACGCGAACGACATGGATTAAAACATTACGGCCACTTTCCGGGAATCCCGGGCTGGAATGCCGGCAACGCTGCGCGACGCGAAGCCCGCCAGTGGCGCGGGTCAGGAATGAATATAGTTTTCCAGCTGCGTGATGGTGTCCTGCTGATTGGCGATCACCGCTTTGATTACGTCGTTGATGGAAATGATACCAATGACATTTTCATTGTCAAAAACCGGCAGATACCTCAGGTTCTTTTCCGACATGAGCTGCATACAGTTGTCGACCGACGTATCCCGGCTGATGCGGGGAAGGTCGTTGGACAGGATGTCTCTCACCAGGGTGTCGGCAGAAGATTTGCCTTTCAGGATCACCTTCCGGGCGTAGTCGCGTTCTGTGAGGAGGCCATGGTAGATCTGGTCTTCCATCACCATCACGGACCCGATATTGCGGTCAGCCATCAGTTTGAGAGCATCGATCACCCGGGTATCAGGTCTTACGGAGATCACACTGGCACCCTTGTGAGCAAGTATTTCGGATACTTTTTTCATCGCGGTGGGTAATTTATTTGAGTAAATAAGTATGGATACTTCAG
>DASPNN010000667.1:0-3041 GCA_035626495.1 Chryseosolibacter sp. | reverse complement strand
TCGCCTGCATGGCCGGCATGACCGGAAGGTTTTGGATCCCGGACAGACAAGAATCCGGCAATAATTCTCGTTAACTTATCGGATCATTTGTAAATTCAGGACCTGATAGTCGCAAAAAAGACCCTATGTTAAAAAGTTATCTCATACTTGCTTTCCGCAACCTGGTCAGGCATAAGTTCTATGCCGCCCTGAACATTTCCGGGCTCGCCTGTGGGCTCACGGCTTCGCTGTTAATCGGTCTGTACATCTATGACGAGATTACTTTTGATACGTTCCACGCAGATTATGAAAACATTTACCACGTCGGTACGCGCTTGCGTTTCGGGGGACAGGAGATAGTCACATCGGCGACATGTCCGCCACTGGCTCCGGCCATGCTTCAGCAGATTGCCGGTGTCGAGAAGGTTACCCGGCTCAATCCCTGGCCGATAAAAAACGTGGTGATGCGTTATGAAGACAAATCATTTACCGAGCGGAACGCAATTTATGCGGACTCGAATTTTTTCGATTTTTTCAGTTTTCGGTTGCTGCAGGGCAACGCCAAGACGGTGTTGAAGGAGCCGCATACGATAGTCCTCACTCCGTCGGCGGCAAACCGGTATTTCGGGAACGAGGTCGCTATCGGAAAGATCATCACGGTCGGCAACAGCAATGAGGCGTATACCGTAACCGGTATTGTGGCCCCGGCTCCCTCGAATTCCCACATCCAATTTGATATGCTTTTGTCACTGGCATCCGAACAAGGCGCAAAGGAAGCAAGCTGGGGCAATACAGACGGAACGTATACATACTTCCGGAAAAGCGAAAACGCTTCGCTTGCGTCGGTGACTTCCGGGCTTGATAAAATGGTGAGATTGTACATTCACCCGGAGATTGAAGCCACTTTTGGAATTACATTTCAGGAATTCGACAGGCAGGGAAATGTCTACAAATTTTTTTCATATGCATTGTCGGACAGCCATTTGTACCATCCGGAAATCGCGGACGGGCTGGCGCCCAGCGGGGACGTCAGATCGCTTTACATGTTCGGCGCGGTCGGCATTTTCATTCTCCTCATTGCGTGCATCAATTTTATGAACTTATCCACCGCGCGCTCCGCCCGGCGCGCGCGGGAAGTCGGCCTGCGGAAAACATTTGGGTCGGCAAAATCCAGGCTGGTGGTGCAATTCATATCGGAATCCATGGTATACGTTTTTGTGGCAACGGTTCTGTCCATCGCTGCCGCTTACCTGCTCTTGCCTGGTTTTGAAATGTTGTCCGGAAAATCGCTGTCTGTCACCACGATACTGGCTCCGCGTGTAGCAGGAGGGATGCTTCTCATTTTCTTCCTCGTGGCGTTGCTTGCGGGAAGCTACCCGGCATTTTATCTCACTTCCTTTAAGCCGATCGAGGTGCTGAAAGGCAAGCTGAGCGCCGGCATGAAAAGCAAAAGTGTCAGGAGCGTGCTGGTAGTCGTGCAGTTTTCGATTTCAATTGTTCTGATGATCTGCACACTGGTCGTCTATGATCAGCTTACTTTCATGCAGGAAAAGGACATAGGACTCGACAAACACAATGTGCTCGTTCTTCAAAATACGAACCGTTTAGGGGTAAACCAGGATGTTTTTCTCGAGTCGGTTTCCAGACTGGCGGGGGTGCTAAAGGCCAGTTACTGCGATAACGCATTTCCCGAGGTCAATAGGGCTGCTACATTCCGGCCCAGCGGAACTACCCGGGATATCGTATTTCAAGTTTACGCCGCAGACTACGGGCACATTGACGTTTTGAACATCGACCTGGTGCAAGGGCGTTATTTTTCCATGGATTTCGCCTCGGATTCCATGGGATGTTTGATCAACGAGTCTGCTGCGAAGGCAGTTGGATGGACCGATCCGCTGAATCGCAAATTTGAAGCCGACGGGGGTGGTCGCGCAATTCCGGTGATCGGTGTGATCCGCGACTTCAATTTCGAATCGTTCAAAACGGGGGTGAGGCCTCTGATTGTTTTTCTGAAGCGCCACGGGGACTTCATGCACGTCCGTTATGCCGGCAACCCGAACGAAATCGTTCCGGCGCTCCAGCAGGTTTGGCAAAAGCTCGCGGCCGATTCTCCGTTCGAGTTTACATTTCTCGACCAGAATTTCGATCAGCTGTTTCGCGAAGAGCAGCGCCTCGGAAACCTGTTTACGGTCATGAGCAGTATTGCCATTTTTGTTGCCTGTCTCGGCCTGCTGGGCCTTGCGTCTTTCACCGCGGAGCAGCGCACGCGGGAGATCGGCATCCGCAAGGTAATGGGAGCATCTGTGACGTCCATCACGTCGCTGCTCTCCAGGGAGTTCATGGTGCTCGTAGGTTTGGCTTTTATCCTGGCATGTATTCTCGGATGGTATGCCATGGACCAGTGGCTGAGCACTTTTGCCTACCGGATCCGGCTGAGCCCGGCCATCTTTTTAATGAGCGGCTTCATAGCAGCGGTGATTGCCTGGATCACCGTCAGCTATCACTTTATCAGGGCCGCAAAGTCCAATCCCTGTGACGCGATCAGGCACGACTGATTGAATGGGCTTGGCCATTTGAGCAAGAGCGGGTACTGCCATTTCTTAAAAAAAGAAATCGATTTTATTCTTTAAGAAACATTCCTTACTAAAATGTAGTAGGAATGTAACTTCTAATTTGTATATTCGTTCTACAATTTAGTAATGAATCATGATTGAAACACGACTTGGTGATTTTGAGGAGACGGTGATGCTGATCGTCGGCATTCTGGGGGAGGAGGAAGCGTATGCGTTCCCGATATCGAAAGCCTTTGAAAAACGAACGGGACGCGCGATATCGATTGGCGCAATACACTCTACGCTGGACCGCCTGGAAACAAAGGGTTTTGTGAGGTCCGCGCTCACGAGCGCCACTTCCAAGCGCGGTGACCGCAGAAAACGAATATTCGTCATTACGGCGCTGGGGAAACGCGTGTTGAAGGAATCGATGGAATTCAAAGTTCAATTGTGGAAGGAATATCCCGCCTTCGCAGGCAAACTTGGTTTTTCCGAATAAATGAAAAAACA
>DASPNN010000666.1:0-4052 GCA_035626495.1 Chryseosolibacter sp. | reverse complement strand
CGCCACAACGCCATTGCCCATGGTAACGAGCAGCATGGTACCAAGAAATTCTGCGAGATAGGGAGACATAATGTATCGTAAGTTTGTTAGCCGAAAAAACTTCCATTACCGCGGTTCGAGCGCATACGATTTCTCCTTGATCAATGCAAGAGCCACCCCGTTCGTCCACCCGAAGCCGTCCTGGTTCGGATACTCTCCACCGCCAGCAAGCAAGGTCGTATCGGTGACGTTGTACTTCTCCATCATCTTGCCCGTCGCCTCGTAGACACGGTTGTTCTGACGCAACCACCTCCTGCGTATGTCGTCTGCAAGCTTGTCAATCCCGTAATTTTTCAATCCCCGGTAAGCGAGCCATTGAAGTGGAGCCCAGCCATTGGGTGCATCCCATTGCTGATCGGTGTCCACTACGCTGGTGACCAGGCCGCCGGGTTTCAGGAATTCCTTTGCCAGAACTTCGGAAGCTTTGAGTGCCGCATTGGACGGGGCGATCTGGAAAAACAATGGATAGATGCCTGCCAGTGACTTGACGCCCGTAATTCGGTTTTGGATAAAGTCATAATCGTAAAAGTATCCAGACGCAGAATCCCAGCAAAACGTCAGGATCGAACGTCTTCGCTGATCTGCGAGCTTGGAGAAGCTTGCGGCCTGCTCGGAATTTCCTTTGGCCGCATATCCTTTGGCAATCATCATTTCCAGGTGAGCCAGCAAACAGTTCAAATCAACCGGTATGATCTCCGTTGTGTGGATGGTGGCCATCGATTTTCCGTCGCGGAACCATCGGCTGCTGAAATCCCATCCCGACTCCGCCGCCGACCGGATGTCGCGGTAAAGCTGTTGCTGATCCACGCCTGCGGACTGCGCAAGAGCGAAATCCTCTTTGTATGCTTCAGGCCGCGGCGAGCTGCCCCTGTCATAATAGCGATTCAATACCGTTCCGTTGGTCATCATCACCACGTGTTCGAACGCGTCGCCTGGAGACTGTAAGGAATCGCGGCCATTCATCCAGAACCGGTATTCGGCGACCATTGCGTCGAGGTACCTCGAAGCCGCGAGGGAATCGTAATCTTCGAGCTCCTTTACAATCAGAGAAAAGAAAGGTGGTTGCGATCGTGTCAGATAATAGTTTCTGTTGCCATTCGGTATAAACCCGATTGTATCGATGAGGTAAGAAAAATTCCTGACCATATTTTGCATCAGGTCGAACCGTTTCTGAGCCTTCAATCCCAGGATGGTGAAATAACTATCCCAGTAGTAGATCTCCGAGAATCGTCCGCCTGGAACGACATAGTCGTAAGGCAAAGGTATGAGCGAAGACCGGGGCTCGACCTGATCGGCTTTCCGGGTAAGAACCGTCCATAACCGCGTCAGGTGCTCCTCCATGATCAGGGTTGTATCAGTAGCAAAAGTGGATTTTGGCCGGACAGGCAGATCGAAATTCAGACTGACAAATTCCCTCAGGTCGAAATCGGGCTTGTCCCTGATCTTCTCATAATCCGAGAGGATGTCATCAATGTCGCGCTTCGGTGTGCAATCGACAAACGTTTTGGAATCTGGAAAAATGGCCTTGAGCTGAACGTCGTGAAAAAGTGCCGAGGTGTAAAAGTCTGCTGTTGTGACATTACGCTGTTCGAAAACAGCACAACCGCTCAGGAGCATAAAAGTTAGGATTAGGTTCTTCCGCATGTTTGGATTTCGCGCCGGATTAACAAACGAAAGATACAAATAGTCGGATCACCAGCGCCGCTGTTTACAGGAAAATTGTGACATGAGTGCTGTGCCTGGCAAAATGTGTAAGGTGGCTGGCAGCGAATCTCAGTTGTTGGCGAGCGACTCTTCCTTCCTTGTTTTGATCTTCTCCATAAGATAGGAACCCAGGGCCCGGCCCTCGGTCATCCCGTTGACGACGGCGGGCCTGTAGTGTATTCCACCGTACATGCGGCTCATGGCAGCCTCTTCGGCAGCCTGCTCAAATGAGTTAAAACTGCGCGCAGTAAGACCAAATTCAATTTCGGTGGAGTCTGTGAAGGCAAAGTTTTCACCAAACAGTTTTGTCAAAGTCACTGCCGACGCCGACGAAATCACGCTGTGCCCGCTTGTATACTCCGGGAACGGCGGAGTCTGCAACAGTGGAACCCAATCCTGGTCAACGTACTGGTTGATAAAGGATTCCGGCCGGATCAGCCGGCTCCTGTATTTCTCGTCCCAGCAGCTGATAAAGCCATCGACCAGCGCCACCGATACACGCATGTATGCCTCGGAGGCTTTCCGGAAATCGGCCTTGGCTTTTTTACACGCCACGTTGGTGATGTTCATCCAATGCCCGCCGGGAGAAATCTTTTTCGTCGCGAACATGACATGTCCCTTCACATTGAGCATAAAGGGATTACAATCCCAAAAGCTTGCGATCTCTTTTTGCTCCGGGGTCAGGTCTTTGGTCATCTGGTAAACTTCCAGCGCTTCCTTAAAGAACTGGCTCTTTTTTTCACTGGAGAATGGGGTGGGCGGCACAGGTTTGAATTGTCCGGCGGAGTCGATTCCAAAGGTGCGGATCTTGTTCCAGTGCGGCTCGACTGCGTCCATGTAGGCCGGCGGAGTCGGCTTCCAGGTGGCCGCATTGTTTTCAATGGTGTATTTGGGGAATGAACGCGTTTGCTTGTAATTGTCTTTTGCAGCCCAGGCCAAGACATGGTCCGCCACTTTAGTCCCATAGGCGATAGACCGGTCGAATGTTTCCTCGGAAATGCCAGATTGCCTGTACTGCTTTATGATGCTGTCGTAGAAGACTTCGATCTTCTCCTCCGAAAAGACCAGTGCCTTGCCAACTTTCAGTAATGCATGGATGGACGCAAGCTCGAAATCGTGTTCCAAGCCGGGGTCCGGCACTGGAACCAGTTCAAAACCATTGAGCTGGCCTGCCAACGAGCGGTAAGTTTGATCTCCCTGGATCGCAGTTTCGTAGGCCGCAATGCTCATGTATGCGTAAATGCGCGCGGCCACAGGGGGTGAAAAGATATCGTGTACGATCACGTCAGTGACTTGTTTTACCGAACCATGAAGTACGTCGGTTTCCTCAACCGCGAAGGTGGTTTTGCTCTCGGGCGTGACGGCACAGGAAAAGCAAACGAGCAACAGGAAAAGACCGGAGGTAAAGTTCTTCATAGGGTTTGACATAATCTCCAAAAATACAAAATGACGGCGGAAAATCCATCGGTTTCCGGAGTCAATTTGTCCCGGACCGGCGGGCTAACGGCCGTTTCCGGGCTTGCCGTTTCCATTATGAACCGAGGCTTCGCACCAGTACAATCACCACTTATTTCTTCTTGCGGAAGTTCATGTCAATCCGGTTTTGAAAAGGATAACGGCTGTGCTATATTTCAAGTCACCCTCCGGATCATTGAGCAGGTTCATCGTCTTTTTCGTCTGTTATTTGATTGCTGCGCGCGTCACTGCTCAGGAAATCTCACGGGTCACATTCGGTGACTCGACAGCCGCAAAAAAGGGAGCCACGATCCTAACCGGTACCATCACGAATTCGGAAACGGGCCTGCCTGTTGCTGGTGTCACCATCTTTTCCGATGGATTATTTTCCGGACAGGAAACAGATGCCCAGGGAAAATATCTTCTATCATTATCCACCGGCCGCCACCGACTGGTCTTGCGCCATGCCGCGATGATCCCTGAAACCTATTTGGTAGGACTGTATGGAATGGGTGTGCTCAACATCCAAATGAGCCCGAAGACCATTGATCTGGCAGAGATCACGATCAGCGCGCGGGGCGCCGAACAGAGTCTTAAGCAACCTACCACCGGGATCGTCGAAATGACTATGGAACAAGCCAGGACGATACCTGCGCTCATGGGCGAAGCCGATGTAATCAAGAGCCTGCAGCTTTTTCCGGGGGTTACGTCCGTGGGCGAGGGATCATCCGGAGTTAATATCCGGGGTGGTCGTACCGATCAAAATCTTACATTGATGAACGAAGCCATTGTCCTGAATGCAAATCACGCCATGGGTTTCCTGTCTTCCTTCAATGCAGATGTGGTTAAGAACT
>DASPNN010000665.1:0-2097 GCA_035626495.1 Chryseosolibacter sp. | reverse complement strand
AAAGGTTTTCCGCTGCCGATCATCATGTGTCTGCACAGGCTCAAGCACGTGAGAAACGGATTCGTGGAAGCGCTCTCGATAAAAAGCGTTGCACAGGTGACAGAGCCGAACGATAAGGAAACAATTAAGAAAGGCAGCGTGTATCTGGCACCTGCCAACTATCATATGTCTGTTGAACTGGGTCATCATTTTGCGCTTTCGACCGAGGAGATGATAAACAACTCACGGCCGGCCATCGATATTACGCTGGCCACGTGCGCGTTTGTTTACAAAGAAAAGCTGATCGGCATCCTGTTATCCGGTGCGAACCGCGATGGCGCATACGGTATGAAAGCCATTCATGAAAAAGGAGGAGTCACCATTGTGCAGGAACCCTCCGAATGCATGATCGACACGATGCCCCGGGCTGCCCTGGCGGCAACCAAGATAGACCATGTGATGCGCATTGACCAGATTGTGAGTTTTTTCAAGGAATTAGATAAGCAATACCGATGATACAGTTAGCGAAGGACCGTTATAAGATTGGCCTGGTGATGGCTACCTTATTCTTTTTTGGAATAATCATTTCCATCTATACCATCTATTCCGTGCCGCACGAGCTCAGTCTTGGCAGCGGGTATGAGTCATCATTCGGAAAGGTCTATATCGCGCTGGCGGCCACCTTCATTCTCGGTGGCGTCACGATCTGGAATGCGCTCCAATACCGGAACGAAGTGATCGTATACCGCGAAAAGCAGGCTGAAGCGGCCACCTCAGAACGGGATGCAAGTCAGTCATCGCAAACCACCATTTCCCTGGAAAACGTCCGTACAAGCATCTCGCAGGCTAAAGACCGCAGGCAAATGCTGCACACCGGCCTGCACGCTATCTGCAAGCAACTCGAAGCCGGCCAGGGAGCAATCTATTTGTCGAAAGTCGAGAACAACATCCGGAAAGTCGAGCTTCAGTCGGGCTACGCGCTCAGTATTGGAGAAAGCGCAACGATTGTTTTTGAATACGGCGAAGGGCTGATCGGCCAGTCCGCCGCCGGCGCCAAGACGGTGTATGTCGACGAAGTGCCCGAAGGATATATAAAGATCATCTCAGGATTAGGAAGCGCTTCACCGCGATTTTTACTGATCGTTCCCATGAAAAGAAACGACCAGGTGATCGGTGTCATGGAGATCGCCTCATTTACTGCGATCACCGAAGACCAGCGAAAATTTGTAGAAGAATCAGCGCAATTGATTGCCGACGCTGTGGCGGAAGAATAATTGTGCTAAACCCAGGCTAGCTATGATGAAAGGAATTAAAATCAGTACCAAGATCACGTTGCTGATCGTGTTGTTAGGGATGGTGGCCGTATCTGCCATCGGATTGTTCACATATGACCTTGTGATCAAGGCCAGACAGGAAAAGTTTACAACGAACCTGCGGGTGGTCGCTGAAAACCGCGCCGCTTACCTGGATCATTACCTCGACAAATTTGTCGCCGGTATTAAAGTATTGCAGGAATCTGAAACATTGAAGACCGGCGGCGTCGACGCTGCAGCTACCCCCCAGGTCATCCCCGTGTCGGATTTTGCGACCGAGGGTGCGACCGAAACGGAAGGCACTTCTGAAGAAACGGAGGTTGTAAGCGATTCACCCGCTGCCAGCCCGCTCGAAGACTACCTTAAATTCCAGAAAGGCGTTTATGGGTTTGAAGAAATATTCCTGACCACCCCAACCGGCTCGATCGTCGCTTCCACCAATGGAAAAAGTGGCAACCTCCTCGACCCTGACGGCATCTCGTTCGATCAGGGGCAAAAAGGAATTTACATGAGTATGATCACGCCGGAATCCGGAAATTTCACGACGTTTTTTGTAGCGCCCGTGAACAGCAATTCCGGGATGCAGCTTTTACTGGCTAAAGTTAAGCTCGACGGGGTCTTCTCATTGCTCAAAGATTCCAGCGGCGTGGGCCAGACCGGCGAGGTGATCCTGGTTCAGCACAATCCGGTTGTCCGAAATTTCTCTTTCGTGAGCCCGCTGAAGTCGGATGTAACGCTAACGCCGTTCAGGTTTGAAGACAAAGTTGTCTCTTCGGTCCGCCATGCATTGGAAAACAAGATTTCG
>DASPNN010000664.1:0-2263 GCA_035626495.1 Chryseosolibacter sp. | reverse complement strand
ACATTTTTAGAAGAAATACACGCGACCTGACTTTCGTCAGGAGCGCCGAGGACGCCAAAACACAGGAGAGCAATTTCGTTCCCGTGCTGTTGGCCGGAGTCGCCCTGGGAGCTGCCGTTGCGCTCATCAAGAATTTTATTCCTCAAAAGATCGATGCTGCCGCTGCTGCCAGTGGCACCACGGCGCTGACCTTTAGCGGACCGGTCGTTGTCTCGATGCTGCTTGCCATTGCCGCGATCGTCGCCTGGCCCATGTCGAAAGCCGTTGACCGAATGGGGACTAAGCAGGGTTTGGTGTACGGATTGGTTGGAACATTTTTGTCGCTGTCAGCGATTTCATTAGCCTCGAACTCCTACGTGTTGATGATTATGGCGTTCGTAACCGCACCGTTCTTCAGCCTCGCGTCGGTTTCGGCGTTTCCCTATGCCTTGGGAAAATTGTCGGTGCGAAGTGTAACGTTGGGAACCGGTATCTTTTTTGGCAGCGTCGAGCTTGCTGACGGTATGATGAACATCCTTGAGAAAATGTAAGAGATCGGTCGTGTAGGACCGGCGATCCGGGTCCTACACTACTGAATAAAAATTTATCGCACCAGTTTCTTGTACTTGATCCGGTGCGGTTGATCGTCACCCAACCGTTTCTTTTTATTCTCCTCGTACTCGCTGAATGTACCTTCAAACCAGAAGACCTGTGAGTCGCCTTCGAATGCCAGGATGTGCGTGCAAACCCTGTCCAGGAACCAGCGGTCGTGCGAGATGATCACCGCACATCCGCCAAAATTTTCCAGTGCTTCTTCGAGCGATCGGAGTGTGTTGACGTCCAGATCGTTCGTCGGTTCGTCCAGCAATAGCAGGTTTCCACCTTGCTTCATGGCGATGGCAAGGTGCACGCGGTTGCGCATTCCACCCGAGAGCTCTTTCACTTTTCTCTGCTGATCCGTGCCGTTAAAATTGAATTTTCCGACATACGCCCTGGAGTTAATCTGTTTGCCGCCAAGTTCGATGATTTCATTGCCGCCTGTGATCGCTTGCCACACCGTATCTTCTGGCCTTAAATCGTCATGCTCCTGATCGACATAAGCAATCTTTACGGTTTCACCCACATGGAATGTACCTGCATCGGGTTTTTCTTTGCCGATGATCATTTTGAAAAGGGTCGTCTTACCCGCACCGTTAGGGCCTATAATGCCCACAATCCCGGCTGGCGGAAGAGAGAACGTCAGGTTTTCATACAGGAGCTTGTCGCCATACGCCTTGGCTACGCCATTGGCCTCTATGACCTTGTTGCCCAGGCGAGGTCCCGGTGGAATGTAGAGCTCGAGTTTTTCTTCCTTCTCGCGAGCCTCCTGGCTGATCAACTTTTCGTACGCGCTCAAACGCGCCTTGCCTTTGGCCTGCCTGCCTTTGGGATTCATCCGTACCCATTCGAGCTCGCGTTCCAAAGCTTTTTGACGCTTGCTTTCAGACTTCTCTTCTTGCGCAAGTCGCTTTTGTTTTTGATCAAGCCACGAGGAGTAGTTGCCTTTCCATGGAATGCCTTCGCCCCGATCAAGCTCGAGGATCCATCCAGCCACATTATCGAGGAAATATCTATCGTGTGTAACAGCGATCACGGTGCCCTTGTATTGCTTTAGGTGCTGCTCGAGCCAATGAACCGATTCTGCATCCAGGTGGTTGGTGGGCTCATCAAGCAGCAACACATCCGGTTCCTGAAGCAGCAGGCGGCAAAGCGCTACCCGGCGTTTTTCTCCACCGGAAAGGTGTTCGACCTTTGAATCAGGAGGCGGACAACGTAAAGCATCCATTGCCCGTTCCAGCTTATGATCCAGCTCCCAGGCGTTGACTGCGTCGAGCTTCTCCTGGATCTGTCCCTGTTTCTGAATCAGCTTGTCCATCGCATCCGGATTTTCAAGTACTTCAGGGTCGGCAAATTTTTCATTAATTGCTTCGAATTCTTTCAGCAGGCCAGAAATTTCCTGCACACCCTCTTCGACTACCTCTTTCACGGTCTTGTTCTTGTCCAGCTTGGGCTCTTGCTCGAGCAAACCGACGCTGAAGCTCAGATCCGATACCACTTCGCCTTGAAACTCCTTGTCGATACCAGCAATTATCCGCAGCAACGATGATTTACCCGACCCGTTCAAACCCAACACGCCGATCTTGGCGCCGTAAAAGAAGGAGAGGTATATGTTTTTTAGGACCTGCTTGTTCGGAGGGTAGATTTTGTTCACCCCCGCCATGGAGAATATTATTTTTTCATCTGC
>DASPNN010000663.1:0-3536 GCA_035626495.1 Chryseosolibacter sp. | reverse complement strand
AAGGCCTTTAGAGGGGCTATTTGCTTGAAAATCTCCATTTTAGGCCGTTTCGGCAAAGGGTCGCAAAGATATAGGGAATTCCGAAAATAAGTTGAACGAGGGGGTAATTTTTTGTAATTTTGTGGCTCTAAATTCCGTTCTACATTTAAATCTAACAATATGTCAAAAATCCGAATTCTTTATGTAGCCAGTGAGATCAACCCATTCCTACAAACTTCCGAGGTTGCAGATTTTGTGCGGAAGCTTCCGCAGGCGATGCAGGAGAAGGGGATGGAGATCCGGATTCTGGTGCCGCGATTTGGGATTATCAATGAGCGCAAAAACAGGTTACATGAAGTAGTGAGGCTTTCAGGTATCAACATTTCAGTAGGAGACGAGGAAAAGCCGCTGATCATCAAGGTAGCGTCAATTCCGAATGCGAAGCTGCAGGTTTATTTTATTGACAACGAAGATTACTTTCACCGCAAGTCGGTGTTCCACGATAAGGAGAACAACTTCTACGAAGACAACGATGAGCGCGCGATATTTTTCTGCAAAGGCGTAATTGAAACAGTTCGCAAGCTGGGATGGGCTCCGGATATCGTTCATTGCTACGATTGGATCACCAGCTTTATTCCCCTTTACCTGAAAACTACCTACAAGAACGATCCGCTGTTCAAGAATACCAAGACCGTGTTCACGATCTATGACAACTCATTCAGCCACAAATTCAAAAGCACGATCCTGGACAAAGTCAAGATGATCGACATTGAAGACAACATGCTTGGCAACCTGAAGACGGCTGACTTTGAAGGCTTTATCAAACTGGGTGTCGAGTTTTCCGATGCAGTGATCGTTGCCGGAGAGAACAAAAAACTTGAAGGCCTCTTCAAGAAGATCAAGGAAAAGAAAGTTGAAACAATCGAGAAAGGCGAAAATTACACAGAATCTTACTACAACCTCTATAATGAACTTGTGGGCTAAGAGCTTAAAGCAACTGCTGGTGCTGGCAGTTGCTTTATTTTTTTTCTCTTGCGAAGAAGATACCAGCGCCATCGGCTTCAAGAATCCCCAAAAAAAATTCAATGTTCACTTTCTCGAAATACCACTCGAGACCAGTGTGATATTGCTCGATTCGACGATCACGGACAACAAGTCGGTGCCGGAAGGCGTTTCGCTTGTTGGTATGTACAATGACAATACGACCGGCAACGTTAAGGCTGAGTCGTACCTGCAGATGATACCCGGTTTTGCAACGAAGCTGGCATCCGACATGGTCTTTGATTCTGTCACGCTCGACCTGAGACTCAACTTCTATGCGTATGGTCTCACCCAGGACCGCGACGAAAAATTTGCTGTACATGTGATCACAGAAGATTCACTCAACCGGACATCGGATCATTCGTATCGTTACAATTCAACGATCGGATACAATCCGGAACCGGAGGCAATTGGCTCAGTACACGTGGACTATGATGACTTCAAAAGGCTGTACAAGCAGTCAAATGTTCACGATTCTCTTGCTGTGGTGGCCAAGGTCCGGTTGACAGACGATTTCGGCAAATATCTCATGCAGGTCAGCAAGGCGAACGATTTTAAAACACGCGAGGAGTTAAGGAAATTTATCTACGATGTGAAAGGCCTCGCGCTTATTCCAACAGAAACAGGTGCGATTCTCGGACTGGATATCTATGATGATTTCAGCCGCGTAAACCTTCACTACCATTCCCCATTGAAGGACACCGTGCCACTGCTCTCCGTTTTCCTTTTTAATCCGGCGAGTTTCACGAACCTGGCGATCGACCGCGCGGGCACTGAGCTGGCAGGTTTGCCTGCCTATCAGCCCTTCGACCTTACGAGCGGGAACCGTTACGTTCAAAGTGGAGTTCCGGTCGCAACAAAGATTGACCTCGGAAATTTCTATGCTTTTGCCGACACCGTAGAAAATATACTGATCAGCTCGGCTGAAATTGTGATCGATGGTGTCGCGGCCCCGGCAGGCCTTCTTCCCCATTCGTCGTTGCGAATGCGCTTTCTGAAAGAGGACAACACTTTTGTGAATGGAAGAATGATCGCCGACCGCGAACGCTTTGACCGATATTCGTCCGCGAAAGAGGTGCTGTACACCAGCCGTCTTGTTAACAACAAGGTCGTGTACACGTATTACAATGGAATCTACTATAACATCAGTGCCGACAACTCAACCGCGGCTGCGAGCCTCTATTCATTGCTGCGGTACGACGACGACGACGAACAGTTTTCCGGATACCTCACCATGTTCGCGCAGGAGCTGTACAAAAAGAAAACACTTGACAACCGGTTGCAGCACCTGGCGCTCGTACCGGATGCGCCGTCCATACCACGCTCGGTGAACAGGACTGTCTTTCACAAAGACAACATCAAGCTCAGAATTCATTATACACGACCAACCAATAATTTAAACGACTAACACATGTGCGGAATTGTTGCTTACGTGGGCAAACGACAAGCTCAGGAAGTGATCATTAAAGGCTTGAAGCGACTCGAATATCGCGGCTATGACAGCGCGGGCATCGGCTTGCTTAATGGTGGACTGAATGTCTATAAAAAGAAAGGGAAGGTTTCGGAACTGGAGCAATACCTGAAGGGTAAAAACCTCGACAGCCATATCGGTATCGGCCATACACGCTGGGCAACGCATGGAGAGCCCAACGATGCCAACGCTCACCCCCATTATTCCGCGACCGGGAAACTCGCCATTATTCACAATGGCATCATCGAGAACTACAGCGCCCTGAAAAAGGAACTGATCAACAAGGGGCATACGTTTCATAGCGAGACCGATACGGAGGTCTTTATTCATTTCATCGAAGACATTAAGGATAACGAACGCTGTTCGCTTGATGAGGCCGTCAGGCTGGCGCTGACGAAAGTCGTCGGGGCTTACGCAATTGTCATCATGTCACTGGAAGATCCGAATCTTCTGGTTGCAGCTCGGAAAGGTAGCCCGCTCGTTGTGGGTGTGGGTCAGGATGAGTTTTTCCTTGCAAGCGATGCCACTCCGATCGTCGAGTACACCAATGAAGTTGTTTACCTCAACGATCAGGAAATTGCCGTGATTGACAACGGCAAGCTCAGCATTCGCAATACGGCGAACCTGCCGCTAACGCCGTACATTCAAACGATCGACCTGGAGCTCGAGGCCATCGAAAAGGGCGGATTTGAGCACTTCATGCTGAAAGAAATTTTCGAGCAACCCCGCTCAATCGGGGATTGCATGCGTGGTCGCCTCGACGCGCAGTCGGGCCGCCTTATTTTGGGCGGATTGCGCGAATATCTGAACAAACTTGTAATCGCCGACCGGATTCTCATTGTCGCCTGTGGCACTTCATGGCACGCCGGACTTGTCGCCGAATACTTTTTCGAAGAATTTTGCAGGATCCCTGTCGAGGTAGAGTATGCGTCGGAATTCCGCTACCGGAACCCGGTCATTCGCGAAGGCGACGTGATCATTGCCATCTCGCAGTCGGGAGAAACCGCCGACACCCTGGCCGCGATCGAGCTGGCCAAGTCGAAAG
>DASPNN010000662.1:0-3786 GCA_035626495.1 Chryseosolibacter sp. | reverse complement strand
AAAAGACTGACAATCAGGATCACGATTGGGGAGAGGGAAAAGGTGGTAAAGAACGCGGTGGACGATGACAGTACCAAGGGCTCGGTTCTCTTGAGAAGTCCCAATGCGTCCTGATTGATTCGGAAGAAGGTCCTGATTCGTTGAAGCATCCTGGTTTTACGTTGAACTATCCCGGGAAAAAACCTCATGCCGGCGCAGGCCATGGAAGTAGGTATAATTCGGGTAATTTTTTGTATCTTCCCTCACCTGCCACCCATTCTATGACCATTTTTTCCATTTTGATATTTTCGTTGTTCCTTCAGGAGATTCCCTACAAAGCTGCCGAAGATTTTGAGATCAAGCTGGAGTACCAGTTCAAGCAGCGGCCCCCGGCAGAAACAACGACGGTGATCCGCTACGACGAGAGCCAAAAAGAGCGGGATCGCAGGATGTCGACGGCAATGCTGCCCTACCTGATGATCAGGGTGAACCTGCTCAAGGTTCCCGTTGAAGAAGTCCGCGTGAAAGCAATAGACAATCTGAATCATGCGCTCCTTAACAAGAAAATCAAGGGCGGGGATTCATTTTTGCTGGATCTCGGATTTACGGACGACGTGAAAGACCGTGTTGCGCCGCACGAATACAACCTCTATTTTTTGTCACCGGACAAAGCACAACTCAGTCGCATACATCTTTTCGTTGAGGAAGACGGCACTTTTCTGGTCAATGGCGAAAAGCGCGGCAAATTCTGATCGGCCGCGTTCGCGGTCTGGCTGACTTGTTAAGATTTGTTAAAATTTATATCAACGGCCGCCGTTTTAACGGCCGAACATTTAAACTTGTGGATTAATTATTACCCGATGCGAAAGTTTTTTCTGGCCTTCATTTGCATACCCTTTCTGACATATGGTCAACCGCTTCAACAGCCCGATGCTGCGCAACTGAAGCTCAAACTTAAGAAATTGAATTTTCTCGGGTCGGTGCTTTACATGGCGGCCCACCCCGACGATGAGAATACCCGCATCATTACCTACCTGGCGAATGGCAGGCTGGCGACGACGGCGTACTTGTCCCTCACACGAGGTGACGGTGGCCAAAACCTGATTGGCTCTGAAATACGCGACCTTTTGGGCGTCATTCGGACTCAGGAACTGCTCGCCGCGCGCAAGATTGACGGTGGACAGCAGTTTTTCACCCGCGCAATTGATTTTGGTTTTTCAAAGTCGGCGGAAGAAACTTTTACCATCTGGCCCCGGGAGGAAGTGCTCTCTGATGTGCTTAAAGTATTCCGCGAATATCAGCCTGATGTAATCATCACGCGGTTTCCGGCCGACGAGCAACGCGCCAACCATGGGCACCATACGGCGTCGGCGATGCTTGCCCATGAGGCCTTTGATCTTGCGGCACGGGCCGATGTCTTACCCGATCAGGTAAAGACACTTGGTACGTGGCAGCCGAAGCGATTGCTGACGAACACAGGCCGGTGGTGGAACGACAAGATCAATGAAAAGCCACCGGGGGTCATTACGATTGACGTCGGCGCTTACAGTCCGCTGCTGGGCAAATCGTTTTCCGAAATCGCCGCCCAGAGCGGTAGCCAGCACAAGAGCCAGGGATGGGGCCAGCAGAGCAATCGCGGATATATGCCGGAGTTTCTTGAACAAATGAAAGGGGAGAAGGCAGAGAAGGATATCTTCGAAGGTGTGAACACGACCTGGACCCGCGTGAAAGGTGGCGAGAAAGTGGCCACCCTGCTCGAGCGCGCAATCCGCGAGTTCGACGAGGAAAATCCGGCGGCGAGCCTGCCGTTATTGTTGCAGGTTCGAAACGCAATCAAGGCATTGGAAGACGGTGTTTGGAAACGACGCAAGCTGACGGAAACCGAACAACTCATTACCGAGGTACTTGGAATCTTTCTGAATGCAACGGCGTCGCATTACCACGGGTCGCCGGGTGAGAAGATGAAAAGCACGTTCGAGATCATCAACCGGTCATCGTCCGAAGTGACCATTAACCGGATTGCATCACCAACGCTGAATTGGGACAGTGCCTTCTCCTTGCCACTGGTATCAAATGTGAAGACGGTGATCAGCTCAACGGCAAGTCTGAAGACAGACTTGCCTTATTCCGAGCCTTATTGGCTTGCCGCGGCGCACGACATCGCGTTGTTCAAAGTCAAGCAGAATGAAATGATCGGCGCGCCTGAGAATAGGCCGGCCGTTGAGTTTGTCTTTTCTCTGTCTATTGGGGGCGAGCCGTTTGAAATCCGCAAGCCCCTCGTTTACAAATGGGTCGATCCGGTCAAGGGCGAATTGTGGAGACCGTTCGAAATAGTGCCACCTGTCTTTGTCAACATGTTTGAAAAAGTCGTCGTCTTTAACTCACAACAACCCAAGGAACTCCGGCTTCTTTTACGTTCTTCGGTTCGCACCCCGATGGCCGGGACATTGTCCCTGACACTTCCCGCTGGATGGCGGGCAGAACCTGCTTCCGTTGCGTTTGATCTGGCTAAAGCTGGCGACGAGATCAGCCGCGTATTTCAGGTTTACCCGTCGTCGGACGAGTCCCGCGGGATGATCCGCGCCGTTGCCGAAATCAATGGCAAAAAGTACGACCAGGCTCTTCAGTATATCGATTACGACCATATTCCGATCCAGACTCTGCTGCCCGAAGCACAGGTGAACGTTGTCCGCATTGATCTGAAAAAAGACGGGCGATTGATCGGATACATTCGCGGCGCTGGCGATGAGATCCCGTCGGCGCTGCGCAATATGGGTTATGAGGTGTGGGAAATGAAGAACGAGGAGGTTACCCCGGAGAATCTTAAAAAGGTCGATGCGGTGGTGATGGGCATCCGCGCCGTCAATACCAACCCGAGGATCCGTTATTTCATGGCAGATTTGCTCAACTATGTCAAGGAGGGCGGTACGCTGGTGATGCAATACAACACGAGCTTCGATTTCGAGGTCGAGACGTTTTCGCCGTTCCCATTGAAGCTTGGCCGCGACCGCGTCACAGAGGAGAATGCAGAAGTAAGGATCCTGAAACCTGAGCATCCGGTTTTTAACACACCGAACAAAATCACTGCAAAGGATTTTGACGGCTGGGTGCAGGAGCGGGGGCTGTATTTTCCCACGACCTGGGATCCGGCTTTCGAAGCCCTGCTTTCGATGAACGATAAAAAGGATACCCCAAAAGATGGTAGCCTGCTCGTTGCGAAATATGGAACGGGCCACTACGTATACACCGGCTTGTCGTTCTTCCGTGAGCTGCCCGAAGGGATCCCGGGGGCGTACAAGTTATTTGCAAACCTGGTTTCGCTCGGGAAGACGACAAAACCCGAGAGCAGTAAGCAAAAGGGGAAAAAACGCATTTGATCAACCTCTTGCCTGAGGGATTACAACTGAATCGCCCAATAACTTAACAGATATGTATGGATGAAAAAGTACCGGTCTTTCGCTCATGGCGGCGTTGGTACATCCTTGTGCTGGGCGTTCTGGTGGTTCAGATCATACTTTATTATTTGATAACGGTCGCCTACTCATGAATTACATCGACTGGATCGTACTGGTCGGCACGATCGCGTTCATTGTTCTGTATGGCACGTGGAAGACGCGCAAGACGCAGACCATGGAGGGCTATCTGAAAGCCGACAATACTATGAAATGGTGGATGATCGGTATCTCGATTATGGCCACGCAGGCGAGCGCTGTGACATTCCTTTCAACGCCGGGGCAGGCCATCGAAGATGGAATGCGATTTCTCCAGTTTTATTTTGGACTTCCCCTGGCTATGGTGATCATTTCG
>DASPNN010000661.1:0-4084 GCA_035626495.1 Chryseosolibacter sp. | reverse complement strand
TAACAGGGGTATGCGATAGGTGTCAAAGAAACTATAATCCACTGAATAGTTGCTCAGCGTATACTGCTCGGCCGTCGGGCGGTCTTTCAGGCGGATATTGAAAGTGCGCCCAAGCCGCCAGCCCGGGAGTCGCGATGACGTTGATACCGCCACGACCTCCTTCAACTCGCCCAGCTTGTTTTTGAAGGCCTCAACACGCGAGATAAAAGTGGAGTCCCACGCAGTGCGCTCCGGAGGAAGGACCACGAGGGTCTTTTTAAGATCGAACCCCAAATCCGCTTCATTCATAAAACGTATCTGCTTGGTAACAATCAGCGTGCAGGTAATCAAGGCGGCGGAAGCAGTAAACTGGAAAATCACAAGTCCCTTCCTCAGAATCTGACCCGATGACGAACGCGAATATTTTCCCTTGAGCACGGTTGCAGGCTGATACGACGATAAGACGAATGCCGGGTAGAAGCCTGACAATACGATTCCGGCTACCAACAGCAAGGACAGGATCAAGATCGTGAATTGATCGGCTTCGCCAATCACTCTGGCCAGCGACAGATCCGTTCCGACAATCCGGTTAAATGTACCCTGGAGCAGCTGTGCCACGAGAAGTGCAGCCAATAAAGCTATCGAAGTAATAAGCAACGATTCGAAAATGAATTGCCGCACAAGCTGCGACTTGACTGCTCCCATGACCTTACGAAGTCCAACCTCTTTCGCGCGCTCGATGGCCCGGGAAGTCGTCAGGTTTATATAGTTGACCCAGGCAATGATGAGAATAAAAACCGCGACAATGAGCATGGCCCACACCGCTTTCCCGCTGGCCGTTCTGGCTACGTCGTATTCATAATCGGAATATAGATGTGCTTCTCGCAGCGGCTGGAGGTAGAACTTCTCAACGCTTCCCGATACCTTATCACCGTGAAAGTAGCGTTCACTGAAAGCGGGAAATTTCCTTTCCAGCGTACGGAAATCGGCGCCGGGTTTTAGAACAAGATAGTGCCGCATGTCAGACCAAGTCCAGCTGTTTTCGGCATCCTGATTATCCGGCCGGATCAGGGTGGCATAGGAGACAAGCATATCAAATTGCAGATGAGAATTGGCTGGGACATCGGCGCAAATTCCAGTTACTGTGTAAGGCTGGGGGTCAAGGCCCCAGTAAAGATTTTTCCCCAGTACTTGCGAATAATCTTCGTCTGCAACGGAGAAATATTTTTTCGCGACGTGGCTTGTCAGCACGACCGAATACCGCTCCTTGAGCGCTTGCTTACGGTCGCCGGCTAGCCAGGGAAAACTGAATACAGAAAAGAACCGTTCGTCAACGAAGTGGCAATCCTCGTCGTTAAAGATCCGTTCATTCACTTTGATATTCACCTGGCCGGCAGGCATCAATCGCGTCCATTCCTCGATCTCTTCATAGTCACGCGCCATCGTGGGCCCAATTGTAGGATAGGTAATCGTTCCATGCTGGATAAGCTTGCCATTTTGGAAGCGGTCGTTTGTCACCCGGTAAATGCGGTCAATCTTTTCATGGAATCTGTCATAGCTTAGCTCGAAGCTGACGAATTGAAAGATCAACAGACAGGATGCTAAACCGACGGCAAGGCCAATGACATTGATAGCCGAAAACGTCTTGTTCTTAAGAACGTTTCGGTAGGCGATTGTGAAATAGTTCAGAAACATATGCGTGCTGATAAAGTGGAGCGAGAATCGGTTACGCAGAAGAATTGCCGGTCGAAAAAACTTGACAACGTTCCAGACGAATTGCCGGCGCGCCTTCCGTTCTCCATCGGATTCAACATCAGCGGCGAGTTGTTCGAGCAAATCTCCCTCAATGCCTTCGAGCAGCTGCGGCGGGCAATACCAGCGCAGAAATCTTAGTGCAAAGGGTGGAGCGTAATCGTCTAAATTTTTTTTCAATGCTGCGGGGAGTGGCAGTTATGCGATCTTCAATTGTGGGATTAATTTCCACAAATCCACGCGCGCTTCCTTCATGGCTCGCAACATGGCAAGTCCGGCGTTTGTCACATTGAAAATGCGTTTCCGCCTGCCTCCGCGAGACGAAGTTGCCCCGCCCATTCTTGACTTAACGTAACCCTTATCCTCCAGCCGGTATAGGGTCACATGCACAGCACTCAGATTCACCTCACGTCCCAGCCGCTCACGAATCTCATTCACGATGGCGTTTCCGTATGCCTCTTCCTGAAGAATACCGACCATTGTCAGCACCAGTTCTTCAAATTCACCAAGAAATTCCTTACTCATTTGTATATACGTTGTAAAACAAATATACGTGATTACTATATATTTTGTTAAACAAATGGCTAAAAAATAGTTTTAGCTACTCCATCGGGCATTCATCGTTTATGCTTCTAAAAAGTTGCGGTGGTAGGCGAAATTGCTGGCCGATCCAAGAGATGACCCCGCGGCGTTGGGAAAAAGGAACTAATAAAGGAGTAAAAACCTTATAGCAATCCTGATCGCAAGGATTGAGATGTGATAAATGTGAAGAATGATTTGAATAGCAGCCGTTCCTTAATGTTTATACACTCGCTTTTTTTAAACTTATTTTTTAACCGAACACAAAGTACTGACCAGAAAGTATGAGTGTTAAAAAACTTATGCCAAGCATGATTGTTAACAAAAAAGTAGTCCCCGCTCTGAAAAAAGTTTTGTTCGCAGCAACTGCTGTCTTTTCTCTGACGCAGTGCACCCAGGATGAAGCATTGACACCGGCTATCGTGAAAGCCGCACAGCCGGAAGTATCAATTTCGGCCGCTTCAGCTGCCAGTTCGATTTCGAGCCTTACAATTTCGGGTATTCACACGGCTTTTGAATCCGGCACGGATTGCAAAACCTGCACCTACATTGTTCCTGAAGGAACAACAACCGTCGACGGCAAGGAGATCGGTTTGCAGCCCGGCAACATCATCTGCCTAAATACTGCATTCCAGTATGGCGCCCTCGAGCTGACCAACATAGAGGGTACGGAACAAGAGCCCATCGTCATTAAGACCGTGGGACCCGCCGCCGAAGCGGCAGCCGTATCAGCCGGTGGCGATCCTTACTAAAAGGACCTAAGAGGCGATTTCAATATTTTATTTTTTAAACGTAACACGTCACAACGTGCCCCGGCACGTTGTGGCAAAACTTTTGTAGCGACCATGAACAAACCCCGAGCTCAATTTCAACTTACTGGCAAGATCATGTTAACACTGTTGGCATTTCTCGTATTTGCCCAATGTTCGGAAGAAGATAGCCTGCTGACAGGAACCGAGACGTACAACGATACGGAAATTTCCGCCACATCGACCGCGTCCACTTCTGGATGCGCAGAATGCACCTACGTGGTTCCGTCGAGTGCATATACAATCACCGTCGACGGGGCGAAGCTTGGCCTGAAGCCCGGCGCGGTCATCTGCCTGAAGGCGGGAAACAGTTACAAGAACATCAACTTTAAAAACCTTATCGGCACCGCAGATCAACCGATTACCATTACCAACTGCGGAGGCACGGCAACGTTGCAGGCAACCGGACTTCCCTACACCATGAAGACCGAGTACAGCAAGCACATCAGGATCAGTGGGGGTTCCGGTAGCGCCTACGGGATCAAGCTGGCCGGAGGCCACATGGGATTGAGCCTGGAGAAATTAACAACTAATGTCGAGGTCAATAACCTTGAAATAAGCAATGTCGGATTTGCCGGTATTATGGCGAAGACGGACCCGACGTGTGACAATGCAACGATCCGTGGAAATTTCGTGATGAGAAACGTAATCCTTCACGATAACTACATTCACGACACAGGCGGAGAAGGATTTTACATTGGACACTCATTTTTTGAAAAAGGTGTAACCCTCAGCTGCGGAGTCCGCTACCCCCATCTTATCGACGGTTTAAGAATCTACAACAACCGCGTAGTCCGGCCAGGTTGGGATGGGATCCAGGTTGGTTGTACCCTTACGGGCGCTTACGTTTACAACAATACGATTGAAAATTACGGGTACCGGAAAGAAATGTATCAGGATAACGGCATCCAGATCAGCGAGGGGACGAAAGGGATCGTTTACGGTAATCTGATCAAATCAGGAGC
>DASPNN010000660.1:0-3676 GCA_035626495.1 Chryseosolibacter sp. | reverse complement strand
ATGCATAAGCCGTGCGTCCAAGGCTTTGTTGGCGAACTTCGGCGTGCACTTTATGCTGAAGAAGCCAGGTATCAAGCGGCACGTGTCCAATTTTCACGTCCTTGTACGATCCTTCCTTGATCAATAGGTCGCTGACGATGGGCAAGCCATCGAACTGACTGACCCAACAAGTGCAGCATTCGCAAGGGCCGACTTGCTGAAGTGTGCCATCAGAGCCAACGACATACCCGCTGCACGGCCGGGGATCGGGTGCAAATCCTTCACCGACTTTCTTCACGTGCTGCTCGGGGTTGGTTGTCACTTGGTATGTCGCGACCAGCTTCCAGATATACCGCAACCGGTCCGAATTACCGGCCGATGAATTGAAAAAGATATCGAAGCCGTATTCAGTTGCCCCCGCCACCTTTTGTTCCTTGAAATTGAAATAGACATCTTCCATTTCTCCCGCAGGCAGCAGAGTATCCGGTACGGACTCATAGAACTTGCCATCGAACATTTCCACCCGCAGGGTATATGCATTGCCCACCTTGCCCTGTATTCCCCCGGGACTTGTCTTGTAAATGCCAGTCTGGACCTCGGTAAGTTGTTCGCTGGCGCCCTCACTATCGCTGAGTATCATGCGCTTCACCGAAATCCATTTTCGGACATTTAACTTATCGTCGGACTCGACCGCACGCGAAACTTCGACCGTATACGGCCCCGGCTCATCCGATATGAATCCATGGACTACAACGGGTGAGCTACCAGCTCCAAGTTCAAACTCTATCCGGTCCACGCAGGCTGTCAGCAAAATGATCAATAAAAAAGTAGCAAAACGCACAATGTTGAAGTTTAGAGTTTAAAGCTATATGAAATCGACGGTAAGGCGGTGCCAATGACGGCAAGCCGGTACGGTCTTAACGCACCCGTGTGCACCTCCTTGAAAAAAATGGAATAGGCGTTCTTGCGGGCATACACATTGTAGATCGAGAAAGTCCACGTTCCGTCCAGCAGCTTTTTCCGCTTGTGGTTTCCTTCTATCACAAGACCAACATCGAGCCGGTGATAATCCGGCACCCGGAACTC
The DNA here is from genome assembly GCA_035626495.1 of Chryseosolibacter sp. Classification (GTDB taxonomy): domain Bacteria; phylum Bacteroidota; class Bacteroidia; order Cytophagales; family Cyclobacteriaceae; genus Chryseosolibacter. Next base: position 2,611 of record DASPNN010000660.1, on the reverse strand, counting down.
GTTCCGCTCGGAAAAAGACGAGATGGTTACGTCTTCGATGATAAACGAGGAGAGCGGCAAAGTGATTGGCCGCCCGGTATGATAGGTAAACCCGCCTGTGAAAAAATGGCGTTTTGACAGATTGTACTTCCAGCTCAGGTTGACAATATGCGGCTGATCAAAATTCGAAGGATATTCCTTACCGTCGTTGATTTCTTCCTCGGTGAACCTGCCGTCGATCGTTCTGAAGGACCGCGAAAATGCATAGTTCAGCACGCCGGTCAACCGACCCTGTCTCTTACTGACTTGCGTTTCAACTCCATACGCACGGGCTTTGCCCTGCAATAGGTCGGCTTCGAGCTGCGGGTTAAGCAACAACGTTGCTCCATCCTTATAGTCCAGCACATTCTCCATCTTCTTGTAGTACACTTCTGCGTACGCCTCGTACTGCTTGGAGGCAAAATTACGGTAATACCCGAGCGATATCTGGTCGGCAGATTGCGGCTTGAAGTAGTAGCCGCTGGGCTGCCAAATGTCGACCGGTGTAACAGCTGTCGTATTGGTGACCAGGTGCAAATACTGGTAAGTGCGGTTAATGCCCAGCTTTACAGATGCGTCGGGGGTGAGTTCGAACCTAACCCCGAGCCGCGGCTCAACTCCATAAAATGTTTTGACAGTCTCTCCCTTTTCAAAATACAAAGTATCAACAATTGTCTGCGATTCGCGCGGAGCATTGTCGGCGTAAACATTCACCGCCGCCGGCCCCAACGACCGAAAGGCCGGAACGCGAACCCCTGCATCAACATGAACGCGTTCGCTCACCTGTATCTGGTCTGCCACATAGACACCGGTCTCCAGCGAATTCTGCTTGTCCATCTGAACGGATGCCTTATTTGACTCCGCAGTCGGCGTCAGTGTCCCCGGGTTGAAATCGTAATAATGTCCCTGAATGCCGAAAGTCAGCTTGTGTTTGTCAAGCTGCAGATTGAAATCCAGTTTTGCAGTCGGGTAGGAAATCTTGTAGGTGAGGTCAAAGCCGGTCAACCGGTCTTTGTCAAAAACATCGTAACTGTAACTGCCATAACCTGCCATAAACGACAACGTGAAGTTGCCCCGGAACGCATGATCAAGCTTCAGTGATGAAAGCAGGTTGTCCCATTGATAGGTGGAATCCCCGGTAAGCTTGAACTGGTCATGACTCATGTAACCGGACCATGTCAGCTTTGTTTTTTCATTGAACTTATGGGCGAGCTTGAGCGCGCCGTCGTAAAACGAAACAGAACTGTTTTGAAGGTCTACATAATCGCTTCTGACTGTATTGATAAGCCAGTCCGAATAGGTCGATCGGAATGACAGCGCGGCAGACGTCTTGTTTTTCTGCACAGGTCCACTGACCATAATGTTGCTCGAGATAATTCCGATACCTCCGCTCGCTCCCCAAACCTGGTAGTCGCCTTCTTTAGAGTGAATATCGAGCACCGACGATATCCGGCCACCGAACTCCGCCGGGATGTTGCTCCGGTAAAATGATACATCACGTATCGCCTCGGCGTTAAAGGCGGAAAAGAAACCGAATACGTGAGAGCTGTTGAAAACAGGGAGGCCATCGTACAAAATCAGGTTCTGGTCCACGCTGCCTCCCCGCACGTTGAAACCCGACGCAGCTTCACCGGCTGTCGAGATCCCAGGCAAAGTCTGGATTTGCTTGATGACGTCGATTTCCCCGAGCAACGCCGGCGCACGCTTCAGCTCCTTCATGCTAAGCTGCGTTTCTCCGATCAGGCTGGTAGTGATCTCGCGATTCTTGTCAACAATCGTTACCTCCTGAAGCAGGGTAGGTGTTTCTTCCAGTTCGATCGTGACTGTACCACTGGTATAGGCCGCAATCTCGACGACGGTTTCCTCAAAATTCAAATAAGTGAACGTAAATAAGTGAGACCCGGAAGCCAGGGTAAGATCGAACTTCCCTTCGGGGTTCGTGGATGTGACTGATTTCTGGTCGGCCGCAAGGATGTTGACGCCAGCCAGTGGCTCTTTCGTTCGCTTGTCAACCACCACACCGCTCACAACCACCCGCTGCCGCGACCCTCCGGTGTCTTCTCCAATATTGATTTTCCTGATTTGCTTGCCCTCGGTCTTCGCCGACTGAATCACCTTGTTACGCCGCAGCTCTTGCGTAGGATCTTTGACAACAATGATCGTGTGCCTGTTGAGCTCAATATAGCCCAGGGCTGTGCCCAGAAAAAGATCATCAAGCACCTGCTGGACGGTTCTGCCATTCGCAGATTCATCAACCGCGATGTTCCGCAGCCATTCGTCCAGGTAATAAAATTTTACAGGGTATTGCTGCTCCAGCTTATTGAAAAATGTGATCAGTGGTTGCCCCGCTGCGGAGCCATCAACCTTCACCTCCAGGACAGACTGGCCGAAAGCACGAAAGCAGATGAAAAAACAAATCAGGAGAAGGATTCTTTTCAAGATAATAATCTAATTAAACCGGTAAATGTAAAGAAATATCCATGGTCGATCAAGGTGTTCGTTATCGCCGGCCGCATCACTGATCCGGCAGGAGAGTACTGAGCTTTTTTATATTCACCTTAGTAGTCATCTTTGCGCATGCATTTGCAAAACG
>DASPNN010000659.1:0-6273 GCA_035626495.1 Chryseosolibacter sp. | reverse complement strand
TCTGGTGAGATTTCTAACGTTCGAGGGGGTACCTTTTGTCATTCGACCTCCGGCGTAGTTAAATCGAGGGTGTCGCAAATACCCTTTTTTTAAATTGAATTCACATTCATTACATTTATAGACATAGTTCAAATAAAACCTTATGAAAATCAGACGTATTCTGGCATTGCTGTTCACCGCTGCAATTCCATTCCTGTACTCCGCGTGCGACGACGAGGAACCCAAACCTGCCGTGGTCGGCTTTGAGTTCACCGAAGAGGAAGTTACAGAATCAAATGGTGAATTAAACTCTTTCCACCCATTGATGGTGAACGGAGCCACAGGCAGGGAACACAGTGTTAAATTGTTGCTCGATAAACCGGTTTCTGAAAACTCTGTCATACAATTCGGAGTGGCGGGTTCAGCCACCCGAAACAGCGCCGCGCAACTCGGGGATTATTCTATTGAAGGCTCTACCGTGACAATAGAAAAAGGCCAATCCGAAGTCATCATTCCGGTGACCCTCTATGAGGATGCCGACTTTGAGTTAAACGATGACAACACCGCATTTGAGACGATCGAGATCACACTTCAATCGGTGGTTTCGGGCTCGGTGAAATTGGGCGAACAATTGACTTATGTGCTGAAGGTCAATGAAGATGACGCCGTTTGGGTACTGGAATGGGGCATCAACGATACAGAAAACCCGGGCGATGTCGATATGGACATTTTCTTTACCCTCGACAACGAAATCATCTGGTACTCGGATGCCGTCGAAGAATTTGAAATTCTGAACATCCCCGCGGCATTCCCGGGTGGGGCGTATGGAGCCTGTTATACTTACTATTCCGGCACTTCCGATGATGTCGACTTTGTGGTCGGAATTTACAGCACGGCGGGTACGCTTAACGGCGCCAGCTACACGATCGAAGAAGGGCCTTTGACGTTCGGCGGCCACTACACGCTTGCGAACCTCAACAAATACGATGATGAAGTTGAAGGCACCGATCCGATCGTGGTTCAGACCATGACCAAAACGGGTATCAATTACACTTCAATTTCCGAAATTCAGGAAGCTGAGGCAGGCAGCAGGCGGGCTTTCCCTTCACACATAAAGCTGGACAAGAAACTGCTGTCGAAGATGAAATCGTTGCAACTAAAAAAGAAGAATAACTAAATCCAGTGCGACACACATAAAACAAAAAACCTCCTGATCGGGAGGTTTTTTGTTATGCGACATCCATTATAATTTGATCCATTTGTAAGTTTTGCTTTTTCCATTGAGCCGCAGCCGGACGATGTATAATCCCGGACTCAATTGCCGTGTGTCAAAAGCTGATGAAAATGAATCGGCGGACTTTTGAGCATTGTGTGTTACCCCCACAGTCTGACCCATCGAAGATTCAATGCTTATGTTCACGATGCCCCTGAAACCGTTTTCTATGGTGACCTGCAGTTTTGCACCCCCCGGGTTTGGAGCCAATGAGATTCCCGTAAAATCCATATCCGGTTCTGTCCCAACGAAATCTTCCCGCACGTAAACCGTGGTCATAGCCGTGTCGTTGCAGAGCTCGAGCCCAGAGCCAGATGCGATGTAAGTTGTCGTCTCAATCGGGTTCACCGTGAGCTGAGGACCGGCAACGTTTGTCACGCTTCCGTCAGAGGCATTCCAGACAAAAATGCTTGCGCCGCGACCATTAAGGGTCACCTGTTCACCGGGGTACACGAGTATCTTCGAAGCCGAAACCTGTACCGAAGGGTTCATACCCACCTCGGGCGCGATATCCATCGCTATGTTGGCGCCATAGGCAATCGTAAATTGCTTCCATTCACCGTTGTCGAGTTTTACCCACGAGGTCGCAGTGGTAGCTTCCTCATTGGCGGAAGAAACGATTGCAAGCTCGTATCCGGCGTTGTATTCAATCTCGACTCCAACATGGAATGGTTTGCTGAAGACCGGCGTTTCCCTGTCGAAGACTATCGTGGTGGGGCGGTCGTTTGCAATATCGTCAAGTATCTGTTTTGCAAGGACCTGCTTGCGCTCGATCACCGCGCCGGGGCTGTTTTGCTTTCCGCGCGCGTTCCATACCGTGATCGTCACCTTGGTGTCCTCGCTCGTCACGTTCAGCACTCCGAATCGCACCGATGCGCCGCTGATGTACTTATAACCGCAGTTGTTCGAAAAGTATTCCGAGAAAGCCCTCGTGTTTGCGGTATTATGCCCGGTCAGATATCCTGAATAGGGTGCAAAGTCGGAAATTGACAGGACGGATGGCGAGTATTCCGGGAGGAAATTGTTGAAGGTGCGGCAGAGGCCTTCGTCGGTGACGGTGACATAATCTGGTATGGTCAGGGTATCGGCTCCGAGGTCATTTTTTACGATCAGTGTCACATCGTAGGTGCCAGCAGTGTTGTAAGTCACCCGCGGATTTTTTTGAGTCGAAGTGTTGGGATCGCCTCCCTCAAATATCCAGTTCCATTCGGAAGGAAAATTTGTCGACAAGTCTACAAAGCTTACTTCGCTGCCGAGCAGGATACATTGCGGGCGTTCCAGCGTGAACCTGGCCTCTGGCACATCGGCGACAACCGGTACACAGAGGTTATTGTCAAGCAGGGTTTTTCTGCGGGGGCTCACTTCCATGACTGCCCGCATGCGTGTTTTTTGGCCCTGGGTGAAAATGTTCATGCATGCATCTTCGGAGTAGTCCATGTAGTTTTGGACCATGTTGACGTTTCCGCAGCTGATGCGGCCTACGGGACAACCGGAACTTGGGCCTGCGGCCGGCGGCGTATCGGATACAAAGTCCTCCGCACAGCTACCATCTCCCCAGATGTGACGCAGCCCGAGCCAGTGGCCGGTTTCATGAGTCAAAGTTCTGCCTTTGTTATAGGGAGCTTGCATAACAGGAAACGTACCCTTGTCTACAGACCCGAAAGATTGGTACCGCACAACCACACCATCGGTTGCAGCTGGCCCCCCTTGTTCGTTGAGGCCCGGCAGCCCGGACTGATCGGGAAATTGCGCATAGCCCAAAAGGTTAGCTTCGGCGGCGGCGAATTTGACAGTCCAGATATTGTAAAACTTATTTGGATCCCAGATCGTGTTTGGCTTCAGCTTGTTTTCGATCTGGTCACGTGTCCAGTCCGCCTGGCCGCCATCGTAACGGTGGATACCCGATTCGGCCATCTGATTTCCGTTCTTATCGACATACGCAAGACAGAATTCAATCTCTATGTCAGCGCCGACAGGGCTGTCGTTGTACCCGCGTGTTCCCGGTTTTCTCCGGAAGTCTTCGTTCAGCACTTCGATTTGCGCCTGTACCTGGGCCTGGCTTAGATTGGTTCCGGATCCTAAAGGCTCACCGTTGTGAACAACGTGCACCACGATGGGAATAGTGACCACGATTGCCTGCGTCCGTCCGTTTGCACGCGCCTCCTCGAGTTCGTGAATTTTTTCCTGAATAAAATGCTCGAACTCTTCAAGCGATCCGCGATCGGGGTGTTTCAAGCGGCTCAAACGGTCCTGTTCCATTGTGCCGCAGGGCTCTCCGTCAACAGCCGTCTGTGCATTCACAACTGAACAACACAGTGTCACTGAAAAAAATACGAGCGCAAATACAGACAATTTCATAAACTTATTTTTCACTGATCGATTTCATGGTGATTTCGTAACTGATTGTGTTCTCGGCGTTTGCAAAAATTTCCAGGACCATTTCCGTTTTTGTTGCCTTTGTTACGATAAACGGCACAACGAAATTTCCAAATACCCGGGGAATGGCGATGTTTAGGACCGCGCCGGCATTGACAAACGACCAGGTATGTTCGACATAGACATCCTCCTCATCCGAGAAGCATTTCAGGGCTCCATTTGAAATGGTATAAGCCCGTTCTTCGTTTGCAAAAAACGTATAGCGGTCATCCCGCTCGCACAAATCGAGTTGAAAGTACTGGTCTGGCGTGCCTTGCTTTTTTACGGCAATTTGTTCGATGATCCATGTCTTTTCATTTTCCCCTGTAAATACTTTGCTATAGGTGAAGGGTTTCACCTCCACATCTTCGGAGCAGGATGTGATCACGCACGCCACGATCAGCAGGACTATTGGGTATTTCATATCAGTCCGGGATAAGTTTAAAAGTCAATTCGGGTTGCCCCTCGAAGTCAACGAGGATGACCGTGAACTCCATTACTCGGGTAGAGGGATCAACTGTACCTGTGCCCATGATGGTTGCCAGGTCGGTTGGGAAGAGATCTTCTTCCTGCTCTGGAATCGTCAGGGTATTGTCGGCGTTATCAATGAACACCAGGTCCATTTCAAAAGGCGTATTGAAAAAATCCACATTCCAGTTGGAGAGCTGATAGGTCTCGCAATCCTGGCTTGTCACCTGAATGCCTTCCACCGGGATGGAGAAGGAGCTTCTCACACCCTTATAAGTGCCACCAAGAATGCAATCGTCAAGAATGGTGAGGGTGAAGCTGTCACCGAGATTGCTCTTTCCCTGCCCGACTTGAACGTCGCCGTCAGCAGTACCTGTCAACTTGAAAACGATGTCTTGTGACCGAATGATATTGTTCGAATTATTGATCAGTTGGACCTGAATATTCCCGAAATACTTGTCCTTCGGAATGACGAGTTCACCGCGCTCGCCAACTATCACATAATCGACTCCTTCACGTGCATTCCCGCTTATTGTATATCGAACGGTCAGGTTTTCGTCCGGTGCAGGGCCAACAACATGGACCTGGACATTAATAATCTTGCTATGGCTCTCCCGTAATGTCTCGCTTTCATTGGAGAAGCGCACGTGATACGGCCCTTCAAAAAGAATCGGGTCTGTTTCGCACGCGAGCAACAGCAGCCATGCAAAGACAATGACGGGGAATGTGGAAATTTTGCTTGTTGCCATCAATATCCTGGATTTTGTTGTCCGACGAGCGACGGGTTATTTTGGATTTCTCTCTGCGGTATAGGCAGGACGTTGTATGTCGTTTTCCAGTTCAAGCTGAAACCTGGCATTACGACGTCTGCGCGGCCGGTGCGCACGAGGTCGTACCAGCGGTGGCCCTCGAACGCAAGCTCATATCTTCTCTCGTTTTCGATCGTTACATACATTTGTGCCTGGCTCTGGGTTCCGATCAGCGGCGCATTCGCGCGCTCGCGCAGAATGTTGATGTCCGATTGAGCGCTGTTGGGACCTGTGACGTTACCTAAGTGAGCGCGGGCTTCCGCCCGGATCAGGTACATCTCCGCAAGCCGGAAAACCACAACGTTGTTATTGTCTTGATCGGCCGTCCCATATTTTGCGACAGACCAGCCATTGTCGCTGCCCACGAGGTCTTCAGAATTGAAATCGATCGAACTGAACCGATCGCCGGATTCATCCGAGGCCAGTGCAACGACCGCCTGGTTGGAGGGAATGATTTCCCTTCTCCCCACGAAGAGGTTGTTCAAACCAATCGATGAATTCGTTCCCGGATCGTCACTGAGGTTGTATCCCATTTCGAAAATTGCTTCGTCTGTAAAGTCTGTTTGAACCACTGTTTCAAACTCCGGTTCCAGGCTGTACAATTCCGAGTCAATTACCTCCGTGGCGAAAGCTGCCGCCTCCGCCCAGTTCTCGAGATAGAGATAATACCTGGCCAGGGCTGCGCGTACAGCAAATTCGCTTGCAAAGCCCGCATTCGCCGGATCTTCCGGTAATTTTCCGATTGCATATAAATAGTCCTCCAGGACCATGGCAAGTATTTCCGACTTGGCCGTCCTTGGAATGTCTTTATTGTCTTCGATCGATGTCGTGACTACTTTGGGCATATCCCCGAAGGAATAAACACCGATGAAATAGGCATATCCGCGCAGGAAGCGCGCCGTGGCGAGCACGCGCTCGCGTTCCGCACTTGCAACACCAGGAACACCGGGCAGCCGCTCGATAATGAAGTTTGCCAAATAGACGGTGTTGTAAACCGCGCTCCATAGGGTCGCCGCCGAGGCATTTGCCGACGTGATCCGCTTAGTTCCAAGCTCCCGGTATTGGGTGAATGTTCCGTTATGGATCAGATTATCCGCCATAAAGTCACCGGCAATAACGGATGCGGGTGCGATGACGCGAAAAGCTTCATAGAGCCCGATCTCCACCGTGGGGACGTCTTTCGGCTCATTCAGTACGATGTCGTCCGTAAGCAAGTCGATCGGTTCGGGTTCGAGCAGCTCATTGCAAGAGGAAGCCAAACCGGTAAAAAGAATTATTAAGAATATTTTAGCTCTCATCACTTCAACGTTGCGTTAATACCGACTGAAA
>DASPNN010000658.1:0-2125 GCA_035626495.1 Chryseosolibacter sp. | reverse complement strand
ATCGTTCCAGAAGCTTTTTCACGTCGGGCAACAGCGAGTCGGCGGACAGGTGTTTGTTCCATGGCGCCCAGCCTTTGTATGCAAACTCCACTGGCATCAAATAGATCTGTTCTTTGTCGGCTGTGAATTCTGGATAAAACCACATGTATCCGTCGTGCTCGAGCTCCCCGGAATCCAGCTCATACTGAACGCTCAGATTCCCCGGGCCTTCACGGATCAAGCCTTGCTTGTTCAGTTTCCAGCAAGTGGAATAGAAATCATTTCGTGTCGTTCCAAATTGCAGGTTCAAAAACAGGCTGTCGTACCTGACGTTTTTCGCCAGTTCCTCGTCGACCATTCGCCGGTACTCCGATTGGCGGCAAGCCACCACAGAAATGATGACAAGAATTCCTGCAATGCCGGTACACGTCTTTAAGTTCATTGCTTACGTTGTTTAAAAACTTTCAACTTATCATTATTTCTCAAGAAAAGTAAATAGGCTTCGTCGCCTATCCGTATGTTTGCGATGTCGCGAACCTCGCCCCGGATAACAAGTCCTGATTCACGGGCAGAAATCGCGTTAAATTCGCCGGTTCCGTCCCCGATCAGCATCACTCCATAGCCGGCGTTCTGCAGACCGAGCTCCGGCTTGATCCGGGAATGATTACCGGCCAGAACGAGATCTAACTTCCCATCGACATTGAAATCCCCGGCCGAGACGCCACAGATCTTCGTAAACTGCGCTTGCGCAGGCAGAGCTCTGCGCTTAAACCCCTTTCCCGCCTCATTGATAAAGAGGCACGTCTCGAGATCGGACGCGGTCAGGCCAATCGCATTCTCCAAAGTCACCGGGTCCACCACCTCCTCGATCGATTTGTCTTTGTATTGGTCGTAGGTCACAAATTTCTTTCGCAATACCGGCATTTGCTTTGTCAGGTCCGGTAACATCACCATCGGATACGCTTTTTTTCCCATCGTCTGGCAGAGAATATGGTCCACATTGCCGTTGCTATCGAAATCCCCCACGTACATCCGGAGCGGTTCTTTAGCGGATGCTTTGTATCGTGAATTCAATCCGTTGTTGCCGGCGACCAGGTCGGGGTAGCCATCGTCGTTTACATCGAGTACCTCGATCGTGTTCCACAAACCATTTGTCTGATTCAGGCCGTGATCGCCGGAATGAATAAACTTGCCATTAACGTTCTCAAATATGCGGAGGGGCATCCATTCTCCACAAACCACAAGGTCGGTGTCCTGGTCCCGATCGATATCGGTGGCGACGGCATCGCGAAGCAGGCCAAGCTTGAGAAATCCAGGGGCGTGCGCTGCGGTTACATCACGGAATCGCCCGTGGCCATCATTTTCATACAGGTATGCATTCGCCGGCACCCCGTAATAAAACGGAATCACGCGCGAACCTACGACCAAGTCCATGTGGCCGTCATTATTGAAATCCAACGGCACTGCAAAGGCAGAGCTCTCACGTTTATCTCCTTCAAGTGTGAATTGCGGAAGCTTTGAAAATTTTCCGTGACCATCGTTAATATATAGGCGGTCCTTCAGTTCCGGGGAGCCGTGCGGATACTGGTTTCCGCCGCTGCAGACAAACAGGTCGGGGTCACCATCTGTGTCCGCATCAAAGAACACGGCATCAGTGTCCTCCGATTTTTTTTCGGCGTCGAACGGACGACTAGACGCCTGAAATGCGCCCGCAGGCCGTTGTACCCATAATGTCCCGGCGATGTTGGCACTGCCGCCGATGAAAAGATCCTCACGCCCATCCCCATTCACATCTCCGGTCGCAATTCGTTGCCCCTCGTTCGAAATCATTTCAAAAAGGAGCCGGTCGCGGTTGAAATCGATAAACTCCGAGGCAATGTTCCGGTAGGTTGCAAGCACGTTGTTATCCTCTGACAGCAGCGGCCTTGCGGCAACGTGCGGCACAGCAACGTTTGATTTGATCGAATCTGCTTCGATAATTACATGCAGGGTGTTTGCGGCTAAATTTTTGAGCCTGGTCAGGCTACCGTCTGTCCAGCGGATGATCAGCGAATCGATGATTGTGTGTCCTCCGAGGCCGAGGTGTATCTTCGGATCGACTGACGATAAATAACCTTTCGTTGGGGCCTGCTCGACATAAAACACT
>DASPNN010000657.1:0-21071 GCA_035626495.1 Chryseosolibacter sp. | reverse complement strand
CGATATTTTAGTTTATTTTCCGGTTTGCGATGCATTCTCATCGCGCGGCAGCAAGACGCTCACCCACATCGATGCGATCGGCAGGGAATTCGACAGCACAGCATTTGCCCGTTGCGCGGGTACCCTGATAAAAAATGGCTATTCGTTTGATTTTATTTCTGACAGACAGATATCGGAACTTCAAATTAAAAACGGATCCGTTGTCACTTCCGGCCAGGGCACTTACCGGGCGCTTGTCATCCCGAAATGTAAATACATACCCATTGAAACTCTTGCGCGCATCGATTCACTCGCCGCATCCGGCATTCGTGTAATATTTTTTGAAGGCTTGCCGGAAAGCTTCGCTGGTTTTGGGGAGCGCGACGTGCGTGGACAGGCGTTTTCGACATTGATCGAGAGACTGAAATCCAATGATAGACGAAGAAACATTTTCGTAACAAACGATATCCTCCGATCGCTTTCCACAATGGAATTGCGAAGGGAAAACTTTTCTGCGATCGGGCTTGAGTTCATTCGCAAGAAGGATGAGCGTGGTAACTTTTTGTATCTGCTGGTAAACCGGCAGGCCGAAACTTATGACGGATTGATTTCACTCGCTGTCCGGGCCAGGCACGTCGAGATCTTTGATCCAATGACCGGTGCTTACGGACGAGCACAAGTACGAGAACGTTCGGGAAAAAGCGAGGTGTACGTTCAGTTGGCCCCCGGGCAATCTTTAGTTCTGAGAACATGCGTGGACTGCGCTGTCAAAGATCCGTTTATCTTTTATCGTGCCGGTCAAAGCAGAGAGCTCGCCGGCAACTGGCGTGTCACCTTGCCGGGCAGAGCGACCATGCAAACCGATTCACTTGTTTCATGGACAAATTGGGGGGCCGCGGCATTTTCCGGATCCGCTGTCTACGAGATCGATTTTAACACGCCCTCGGTAAAAGCGCGCCGGTGGGCGATTGATCTGGGAGATGTTCGTGAAAGCGCCCGGGTATATGTGAACGAACGGTTTGTGGGTACAGCGATCGGGCCCCGTTACAGGCTGGAGTTTCCGGATACACTACTGGAAGACCGTAACCATTTGAAAGTTGTCGTGTCAAATTTGATGGCCAATCGGATTGCGGACATGGATCGCAAGAAGATATTCTGGAAGAAGTTTTACAACATCAATTTTGCGGCCCGGCTTCCGGAGAATCGCAAAGATGGGCTTTTCAACGCGTCGGAATGGTCGCCATTGGAGTCCGGGTTGATGGGGCCTGTGCGTATGGTTCCTTTGGTTCCCATGCGCTGAGAATGTCATATTGCATACACTTATCGGTGCCCCGGCCGGTATAGGGCAGGATGGTTTTTTCAAAAGGTTTCGTTTATTTTAATTAATTGTGCAATCGATTGCTCATTCAAACCAAAACCCGAAGAATTATGATCACATTTCTATCCAAGCTTAAAAAGATTCCATGGACGCAGACCGCGGCTGCCGCGATTGTCCTGGTGCTAACCCTTGCCGCCGCACCTGTTTGGTCGGCTGTCTCCGACTTTCAGCAGCGTACCGTAAAAGGAAGGGTCACTTCCGCCGATGACGGTCAGGGATTCCCCGGCGTCAACATCATTATCCAGGGAACAACCGTAGGTACTGTAACCGATAACGACGGGAACTTCTCCCTCGAGGTCAATGACGCGAACGCAGTTCTCGTCTTTACCTCCATCGGATACAAAACCACCGAAATTCCCGTCGCCGGTCAAACGACAATCAATCTGGCGATGGAACCCGATGTCACCTCGCTGGCGGAAGTTGTTGTAGTTGGATATGGAACCGTGAAAAAAAGCGATATCACCGGCGCCCTCTCGTCCGTCACATCCGAACAGCTGCGCGCCGTTCCCGTCCAAAGTATCTCACAGGCATTGCAGGGCCGCGCTGCGGGCGTTGATGTTGCACAATCGAGCTTCCGCCCGGGGGACAACCCGACTATCCGGATCCGCGGAAACCGCTCTCTGATCGGAAGCAACGATCCGCTGATCGTGGTGGATGGCATTCCGTTGCCGGAAGGATCCGGTATCAACGACTTCAACCCCAACGATGTCGAATCCATTGAAGTGTTGAAGGATGCATCTTCGGCAGCCATCTACGGCTCACGTGGAGCAAATGGCGTGATCCTGGTGACAACAAAGAAAGGAAAACCAGGAAAGTCTAAAGTGACTTACGAAGGATACTATGGATTGTCCGCACCGCTCACTGAAATCGAAATGAGAAATGGAGGCCAGCACGCCGAACTCCGGCGCGAAGCATACAGGAATAATGCTGGACTGACTTACCACTTGCCCTGGGCGGATGTCGCCGCTGACTTTTCGCTCTTCAGCCCGCAGGATGTCGAACTGTGGAACTCGGTAGCAGATGGTTATGAATGGGTTGACCGCGAAGCCCGCATCCCGGTCATGCGTGACGTCACGGCCGACGAACGCGCCGCTTTCGAGGCGTACTATCAACAATACCTGCTTCGCTATCCGGACGCTCCCGGCAGCCCGAGGCCCGCTGCCATTCAGGCAAAACTCAACGACCTTCGCGCACGGCTCGACGACCCCAACCTCCAGGTGCCCGTGTACGATCCGTCGAAAGTTCGCACCACCGACTGGGGCGATCTTGCACTGCAAACCGGTAAAAAGCAAAGTCATCAATTCAGTGTCTCTGGCGGCCGCGAAAACATCGGCTTATTCTTTGGCGGGGGATATTACAGTGATGAAGGCATCCAGAAATCTCAGGCATTCGAACGCTTTAATGTAAAATTCGGGCTTGACTACCAGGCCAGCGACCGGCTCAAGGTTGGCGGCACATTGAATGGAATCCTCAGTGAGCAGGAATTCGGGTCGCCGCTTTACTTCCGGGCTATTGGTCAGATTCCGCTCGCGATTCCTTACGATGCTTCGGGAAATGTCATTCTTCAGCCCGGGGGCGATGCACTGATCTTTTCGCCGCTCAATGAGATTGATGACTTTGTCGACGACAGAAGAAACACGCGATTCTTCGGCAGTTACTATCTTGACTTCAAGATCGCGGAAGGTTTGAGGTTCCACGTTAATGCGGGGACGGATTTCCGTCATCACCGCCGGGGCCAATACCAGGGCGCGCTTACCTCCGACCGTCGCGGAGGAACGTCGTGGGCAAATTACTACCAGGATCAACGATTCACCTGGGTGCTGGAAAACCTTTTATTTTACGACAAGACTTTTAGCGCCGACCACCGCATCAGCGCCACGGCACTGTTCAGCCTTCAGGAAGACCGTTTCGAATCTTCTGGCGTGAACGTGGCCAACCTTCCCTATGAATCACAATTGTTTTATAACCTCGGATCCACAAACGCGGCCGGACCGGACGCATTCTCGAGCGATTTTTCGAGAAAAGCCTTCGGGTCTTATATGGGCCGGGTGAACTACTCGTTCAAAGACCGCTACCTGGTTACGGTCACAGGTCGTTATGACGGACTGTCGCCGTTGGCCTCTGGCAATAAATGGGGCTTTTTTCCCTCTGCTTCGTTTGCATGGAAGATCCTGCAGGAGCCATTCATGAACGAAGTGACTTTTCTTGATGAATTGAAACTTCGCGTTGGTTATGGGGAAGTGGGTAACGCCGGTGTGCCCGCGTACCTGGCTCCGGGACGCCTGACAAAAGTGCCCTACGTGTGGAATGAGACTCCCGCCTGGGGATACATTCCGCAGTTCATTCCTAATCCCAGCCTGAGTTGGGAAGGAACGCGGTCTCTGAACGTGGGTGTCGACTTCGCGTTTTTCGAGGGGCGTATAGCTGGAACGATTGAAGGCTACCAGCAAAATACCGACAAGTTGATGATGTGGCGACAGCTGCCGACCGCTTCGGGATTTTCGTCGATTTTGGAAAACATCGGTAAAGTGCGGAACACGGGCATCGAGCTTTCACTCAATACTGTCAACCTCGATCTGCCCAATGGCTTTAAATGGACTTCCGACATCATTTTTTCCAAGAACAAAGAGGAGCTTGTCGAGCTTTACGGCGGCACCAACGATGATCTCGGCAATCGTTGGTTTATCGGTCACCCCATCACAACCTACTATGATTGGCAAACTCTTGGTGTTTGGCAGACCAATGAAGCTGACCAGGCTGCCGTGTATCGCCGGATACCCGGCCAGGGCAAAATTCAGGACCAGTTGACAGTAGACTCCGACGGGGACGGTAAGCCGGATGCCGCCGATGGTGTCATCAATGCGGCCGACATGGTGATCAGAGGAAGTAATGTTCCCGATTGGACGGGGAGCATTGTCAATACATTCAGCTATAAAGGTGTGGAGTTGTCGCTGATGTTGTACACACGCCAAGGATCGATGATCGGTAGTGGTTATTACAGACCCGCACTTGCCGGGCGTTACCCGGAACCTGCGTTCATTGACTACTGGACACCGACAAACCCGACGAATGCCTACCCGCGTCCTACCTCCGACCAGGAACGAATCGACTATCCTGAGGCATACCTCTATCAGGACGGGTCATTTGTAAAGCTGAGGAACATCACGTTGGCCTATACTTTCCCCAACGAGATGATCTCCAGATTCCGGATGAGTAACCTACGCGTCTTTGCAACTGCCTACAATCCCTTCCTCTGGACGGACTTCAAGGGAGGAGACCCCGAGTTCTATGCGAATGCAACGCGGGTAGACCGAGGGTTGAATGTGCCGATCACCAATGTGAATGATCAGCTTATCGGCAACAACCTAAGCGAGAAAAGCATCGTCTTCGGACTGAGCGTCGGCTTCTGATCAAGATGATGCACCCGGAAAATAATTCATGAGTTCAAAAAACTTATAACAATGAAAAAAATCAAATTTCTCCTGGTCGCTGCATTGATCGCAGGTTGCAGCGATTTCCTGGAAGAACAAACTGTATCCCAGGCAACATATGATCTGTTCGGAACCGAGGCCGGTGTCGAAAGCCTTGTGAATGGCGCCTATAACTCGTTGCGTTGGCAATTCAATGGCGAGCAAAGCTTCACCCTTTGGAACTACGGAGTAGACGAATATATTCAGGCGGCCGATGGGCAAAACAAGTTTGTCGACGCATACAGCACGCAGCTGAACTCGTCTTTTGGCATGTTCCACGATATGTGGACAGAATATTACAAGGCGATCAACGTTTGCAACACGGGTCTTGCCCTGATTCCTTCGGTGAAAGGGGAGGGAGGAGCATTGTCTACCGAAGCGGGCAAAGCCTCACGCATGGCGGAGCTTCGTTTCCTTCGCGCCTATTATTACTTCATGCTCGTTCAACAGTTCGGCCCCGTACCGATCACCCTGAAGGCATCAGAGGGCGTACAACTGGAATTCGAGCGTGCGCCGGTCTCTGAAGTTTACCAGGTCATCATATCGGATTTACGGGCTGCAGAATCAGTCCTGCCCGAAACGCAATCGCAGCGTGGGAGGATCACCAAGCATGCTGCCCAGCATTTCCTTGCCAAGGCTTACCTCACCCGCGGCAGTGCAGTGCTCGAAGAGCGCGGGCAGCAGGCCACCGACATGGACAGCGCTGGCTACTTTGCGGACCTGGTTATCAACAGTGGCAGATATTCATTGATCAACAACTTCGCGGATCTCTGGGCGATCCAGAATGAAGCCAATTCCGAAATCATACTCGCCGCGCAGTTCAACAACAATGCGTTGCTGCTGAACAACTCGGGTAACAGGGTGCATCTGTATTTTCAAATGGTGTATGATACCAAGCCGGGTATGGAACGCGACATTACATACGGCCGCCCGTTCAGAAGGTTAAAACCCACTCCTTATACAATCAACGTTTTCGATCGCAAGAATGACTCCCGCTTTTATAAAAGCTTCAGAACAGTTTATCTGTCCAATGATCGTACGTCGCCGATCACCATTCCTAAATGGACACAAGCCGACGCTGACAAGGGATACATCCCTCCATCACTGGTTGGCAAAGACAAATTTGCGGTTGGCGATACAGCGATTGTTGTCACCGTAGACCAGGGTATCACGGATGCGCAAATTGCTGCGCGCCGTTACAGTTGGTTTCCTCAAAACAAGTGGACCAATTCAGAATTTCTCACCCTGATTAAATGGATGGATCCGACGCGACTCGATGTCGGAACCGAGTTTGCAGGCAGAGACGGCCTGATCGCAAGACTGGGAGAAACTTATCTGATCGCGGCCGAAGCGTATGGCCGGGCCGGTGATTATCAGAAGGCAGCGGACTACATCAATATATTAAGGGCGCGCGCTGCCTATAAAGCGGGGGAAACGAAACCGTTCCATTTCTGGAAGAGCGAAGGAGGGTCTTACGGCGATGTCAGCAGCACAGAAAGTGCACTGCAGATCACGGCGGCGTACTGGGACGCGGACGTTGCGCTGGAACAGTATCCGGCTACCGCCGTTTCCAAGGAACAACGATTTATTCATTTTATGCTGAACGAAAGAACGCGTGAACTTCTGGGCGAATTGCACCGGTGGAATGATCTGGTGCGCACCGAGACATTTTATGAAAGGGTAAAGCAGTTCCACACGATCGCGTCGCCAAACGTACAGCCATTTCACAAGCTGCGGCCGATCCCGCAGGCACACATTGAACGAATATTCACGAACGGCCGGCCGTTGACAAGCGAGGAACGCGCGTTGCAACAGAATCCGGGTTACTAGTCTTATTTTGGGTTAGTTTAGAAAGAGGCTGCTCCTGCAAGAGCAGCTTCTCTTATTTCAGACAACTCAAAAAATTCGCCGGATAATTTACCCCCGCCTAGACTGAGTTCCTGTCAATAAAACTGAAGACATTCTTGACAATCTCTCTTTTTCCGGTCGTCATCATGTAGGCGGCTGTCTCGCCCATGACGCGGAAGTCCGTGGAGATAACGGTGATGCCGAGAAGTTCCTTCAAGGGGGTGTCGTTGTAAGAAACGATCCCAATTTCTGAGCCGGGAGTCATCTTTTTCTCTCGCATCTGCTTGACAAGTTTGACGAGATCGTTTTCTTCGATGACAACATAAGCGTCGCCCGGACACAGGTCCATGTCGGGATAGATTTGGTCAATCACTTCCTGGTCAAACCCGAACGTTTCACAAAATTCATGGAATCCTGAACAGATCGCGGGAGGAAAGGGATAAACAGTGCTTTGCGGAAATACCAGTATGATCTTGTTGTAACGTTTCAGGCGGAACAAACCATCTTGCAGGGCTTCATACAGATCGGTTTTGAAATCCTGGTACACGGCGGGGATCTCCGCGTCAATGCCCGCGACGAGGTTATCGATGAACATAAGTTTGCTGCCGGGAATTTTCTCGAGGGCTTCAATGACTTCAAAGGGGGCGTCACGGTACATCATTTGCGCATCCTTAAAATGCGGCATGACGACATAGTAGTCATATCGGCCCACACTTTCTTCAAGTGATTGCGTAAACAGCTTGGGATCGTAATGATACACACAGAGATCGACATGTGCGCTCGTGCGCAGGGCTGACACAAACGCGTTGTAAATATCGAGTTTGTAAGAGCTCAGCTTATTGACCAGGAATAAGATGTTGATCCGGCGGCTCACGGAGGCGCGCGCGACATAATAGCCTTTGCCCTTGGAAGAAACGATGATCTGCTTTTTTTTGAGCTCGTTGTATGCTTTCTCGACCGTATCCCTGGACAGGTAGTATTCCTCACTGATCTCGTTGATGGAGGGCACGCGCTCACCAACCCGCAAAATGCCCCGATCAATGTCTTCGATGATCGAGTTGATGATCTGGCGGTATTTCGGAACGCGGGATTCCCCGTCGATGCGAATGGGTTTATTGCGGAACTCGATTGTCTTGACCATGAGTAAGTAAGGTTTATAAAATGAAGTATGTTAAACCTAAAATTTTTTTATGAATAATGCAATCGATTGCGCATATTTGACATAAAATTTGATGATTGACTATGAATACCAGCAACTTATCCCGCAGAGATTTTTTGTCCCGTACAGGCACAGCACTTGCAGGCACGCTCGTCATTGACCCCATGTCGGTCTCTGCTCACCCCGATTTTCCGGCAGAAAAAAAGAACCGCATCGCCATCGTCGGTACCGGAAGCCGCGCGCTTGGCATGTGGTCTAAAGACGTCGCTAAAAATTATGGCGCCCGGGTCGAGTATGTCGGCCTCTGCGATATTAACCCAGGAAGGCTCGCGTTTTTCAAAACAGCGGCGGGTCTGAACTGCCCCGTCTTTACCGACTTTGAAAAAATGATGAGAGAGGTGAAACCCGACATACTGATCGTTACCACGGTCGATGCCACCCACCACGAATTTATCATTCGCGGAATGGAGCTGGGGGCAAACATCATCACCGAAAAACCCATGACCACCGACGAAGACAAATGTGAAGCGATCCTGCAAGCAGAAAAAAGGACCGGGAAGAAAGTGACCGTCACTTTCAATTACCGCTACTCGCCCCATCGGGCGAAGATCTACGAGCTGCTGCGAAATGGCGCGATCGGCGAGCTGACCTCGGTCGATTTTCATTGGTATCTCGACACCAGTCACGGCGCGGATTATTTCCGGCGTTGGCATCGTTTGAAGGAAAAAGCCGGGACACTTTGGGTGCACAAGGCGACTCATCACTTTGACCTGTTGAATTGGTGGATCGAATCCGATCCGGCCGAAGTGTACGCTTCCGGGGCACTCGAATTTTACGGCAAGAACAATGATTTCCGCCATTCACATTGCCGGCCCTGTCCCCACAAAGACAAGTGTAAATTCTACTTCGATATCACCCAGCGTCAGCAATATATGGAGCTGTATGTCAACAACGAGCATCACGACGGTTACCTGCGCGATGGATGTGTGTGGAAGGAAGACATAAACATTTACGACAAGATGGCGGCAACCATCCGGTACGCGAACGGCGTCCAGGTCAGCTACTCGTTAACCACCTACTCTCCTTATGAGGGATACCGCATTGCCTTCAATGGAACTCAAGGCCGCATTGATGCCTGGATCGAGGAAAGCAATCCTGTCGAGGAGCGGGACTATGATGAGATCGTCGTTTCAAAGAACTTCAGTACCCGCGAGTTCATACGCGTACCCCACGGCACCAGTGGTCATGGCGGTGGTGATAAACTGCTGAAGGATCGGCTTTTCGGAGGTATTACGGATGACCCGCTGAATCAGAGTGCAAGCGTGCGCGATGGGGCATTGTCAATTCTTGTGGGGATTGCGGCCAGGAAAAGCTGTGAGACAGGAAACGTTGTTCGCATCGAAGACCTGACCAGCATCAAGCCTGGGGCTAAAAGGCAATTTGTCGTAAAATCTTAATCGTTGGAATTTCAATTCCCGTCACGGCGACAGGTGCTGTGGCGGGAATTTTTATTTCTACCGGGATTTTTAAGTTTAAAATGACGCCCACCACGTGCGCTCTAAACGAGGTATGCAACATTCCATGCCTGCTTTCACAACAAATGAGGCCCCATCAATCCATTTCCCTGCCGCATTTTGAGCGTTTTAAGCAATCGTTGATAGTCCGCTTTCGGCGATCTTTCCATCGTGATAGAATGTCAAAGTGCCCTCGCCCAACTATTTAAAACCTTTTTCTTACTTATGAAAAATTTAGACCTATTTCTGCTTTCCAGAAGGTACATGTTGTTCTTATGGTTGATGAAGTGTACGCTCGGGACGATGGCGCAAACAGAAACCTACAATTGGAATAACGTGGCCATGGGCGGAGGCGGTTTTGTGTCGGCAATCATTCCCAGCACCTCTCAGGCAAACTTATATTACGCAAGGACCGATGTCGGCGGCGCCTATCGATGGGATGCAAGCGGCGCGAAGTGGACGCCGTTGCTCGACTGGACCTCAGAGGATGAGCTCAGCTACTCCGGGGTAGAGTCGCTTGCCCTCGATCCGAATGCGTCGAACAAAGTGTATATGCTTGCCGGCATCTCTTATTTTAATAACGGGAAGACGGCGATCCTGCGCTCAGAGGATTATGGAAATACGTTTACCGTGGTCGATGTCAGCAATCAGTTTAAGGCTCACGGTAACGGAATGGGCAGGCAAAATGGCGAGCGTTTGCAGGTTGATCCAAATAACGGAAGTGTCCTTTATTGCGGCACGCGCTGGAATGGACTCTTTAAAAGCACCAATTCGGGTACGACTTGGACTCGACTGACATCCCTTAATGTCACCACGACGCCTAATGAAAATGGTGTCGCCGTCATTGCACTTGATAAGTCTTCGGTAGCCAACGGTACAACACAACGCATATTCGCCGGCATCTCCAGAACCGGATCAAATTTTTATCGCAGCGATAACGCCGGACAGTCTTTTACTGCTGTATCCGGTGGACCGACCGAACTCATGCCGCAGCGCGCGATTGTTTCAGGCGGTTTTGTGTACATCACGTACGGCAATGGCGCGGGGCCGCACGGCCATTGGGCGGTGCCCGAACCGTTCGACCTCGGCCAGATCTGGAAGTACGAGATTGCGACCGGGGCATGGACCAACATCACGCCATCCGGCTTCACCAGGCCTTTCGGTGGCATTTGCGCCGATCCCACAAATCCGCAAAGATTGATCGCATCGACAATAAACACATGGATGCTGCAATACGGCAACGCGTACGGCGATCGCTTCCTTGTCACAACCAACGGTGGGGCTACATGGACAGATATCGTGTCGCGCGGGTTTACCCTCGATCCGAATGGTGTCACATGGATCAATGGCAAAGCAATCCACTGGACCGGTTCAATTGAATTTGATCCATTCAACCCGACCCGGGTAATGGTTACCTCCGGCAACGGTATTTTTGTCAATGATAATGTCGAAGCCACCAACGGTATATGGAAATTCACCGTCAATGGATTGGAGGAACTTGTTCCCAGGGCGCTGGAGAGTATCGCTAACGGGCCGCTGCTGACCGTCGTTTCTGATTACGACGGATTTCGCCACCCGGACCCGTTTCAATATGCGCCGCAATTTTCTCCGCAGATGGGTACCACGGTCGGACTGGCGTATGCCGCGCTGAATCCAAGCAAGGTCGTACGTGCCGGAAGTTCCATGTACTACTCAACGGACATGGCACAAACATGGACCCAGTGCACCATGAACGGAAGCAATGGGCAGGTAGCCGTTTCAGCGGACGGAAATATTTTTCTCCATGCTCCGGAGGGATCGTCGACAACCTACCGTTCAATCGATAATGGAAGCTCATGGTCGGCGGTGACTGGCATCGGCATCAGCGACGCACGACCTGTAGCCGATCCGGTAAACGCGTCAAAGTTCTATGCCTATGATCCTTCCAGCGGTAGTGTTTTTGTCAGCACCGACGGAGGAAGATCTTTCGCCGCGTCGGGCGCGACTTTAAGCGGAGGCCTAAAAGTGATCCGCGCAGTACCTGGCCGCGAAGGTGAACTGTGGATCCCCCTACTCGGTGGAGGCCTGGCGCGGTCGCTGAACTCAGGGCAGACGTTTTCGTTCATCGGCGGAGTTACATATTGTGGGGCCGTAGGTTTTGGCAAGGCGCCATCGGGAAGCTCATTTCCAACTGTATATATGTGGGGCACCGTCAACAACGTCCGGGGTGTTTACCGGTCAACGGATCAGGGTACTTCGTGGGTGCGTGTGAACGACGACGCGCATGAATATGGAGGGCCCGCCAATGGTCAATTTGTCCAGGGCGATATGAATGTATTTGGCCGCGTCTACATGAGCACGGCGGGTAGGGGTGTGGTTGTGGGGGAGGCTTCTGGCACGACTTCAACACTCGCCATCAGCCCGGCCTCGCTCCAATTTGCCGCATCGGGTGGCAGCCAAACCGTAACGGTTACTTCGAACGTAAGCTGGACGGTTACCAGCAACGCGTCGTGGTTGACAGTTTCTCCTTTAACAGGCACCAACAACGGAACCTTTCTTGCCACGGCAGCCTCGAATCCGGGGGGCGCAAGGACCGCCGTAATCACGGTGACCGGAGGCGGTCTGTCCCGCACTGTAAGCGCATCGCAATCCGGCACGAACAATTCAATCATTGTACGGGCGCGCGGGACTGCAGGTAGTGAACGCATAGAACTGCGCGTAAATAATGCGACGGTTGCAACTTGGACATTGTCGAAGACAATGGCGGACTATACGGCTTCCGGGAGCGGGGAAATAACCGTGCATTTTATCAATGATGAGCGGAGGCGCGACGTACAGGTGGACTATGTGTCGATTGGAGGGATCGTCTACCAGGCTGAGCAACAAGCGATGAATACCGGCGTTTATCAAAACGGAACGTGCGGGGGGGCCTTTAGTGAATGGCTTAACTGCAATGGTTATATTGTTTTCGGCGCGTCGTCAGGGCGGGTGGGTGTTTCGCCTGTTAAATTATCGCCAGACAGTGAGCCGGAACTTACTGCTTATCCGAACCCGGTGACTGATCGACTCAGCATTCGGATTCATCGAGTTTACCCCGGAACGACCATCACAATTTTCGACAGCACCGGGAAAACGCGATATCAGGCACTTCCCGACAAGAACGAACACGTTGTGGATATGACGGGTTTTTCAAATGGACTTTATTTGCTTGCCGTAAATGCGGGATCGGGCCTCCGAATGATGAAAATTTATAAAAAATGACCTGATCGAACACCGTCGGGAGTATTACTTCCGGAATCGAGTCATAATGTTTCCCAAGGCAAGTCTTATGTTAATGGCGGAATAAGTGTTATTTTTACAATAAAAAAATAATGAGTAAGTCCAACGAACTTTCGCGAAGAAGCGCCATGAAAACGCTCGCGGGCTCAGCTGCGGCGATTGCAGGTGTGTCGCTCTCAACCCGTTTAAATGCCGCCGAGCAGCGGTTTGATATCGATATGAAAGGAAAGATCAACCACTCCGTGTGCCGGTGGTGTTACAATGAAATTCCGCTGGAAGACCTGTGCAAGGCGGCAAAGGAGATTGGCTTGCAATCAGTCGAGCTGGTCGGCCCGGAAGAATGGCCAATATTGAAAAAGTATGGTTTAACATCGGCGCTGCCCTGGGGCGCTGGTAAAGGCATCGCCGAGGGATTCAATAATCCGAGTTTGCACGATGAACTGGTGGCCAGCTACGAGGCGATTATTCCTAAAGTCGCCAATGCAGGTCTGAACCAGATCATTTGTTTTTCGGGAAATCGGAACGGACTGGACGATGAGAAAGGTATCGAGAACTGCGCGATCGGCCTGAAAAGATTGATGCCCATAGCCGAAAAATACAAAGTCACACTCGTCATGGAGTTGCTCAATAGCAAAGTCAACCATAAAGATTATCAGTGCGATCACACGGAATGGGGAGTGGCATTGTGCGATAAAGTGGGATCGGAAAATTTCAAGCTGCTCTATGACATTTACCATATGCAGATCATGGAAGGCGATGTGATCGCCACGATTCGGAAGTATAGCAAATATATTTCGCACTATCACACGGGCGGTGTACCAGGCAGAAACGAAATTGACGAGAGTCAGGAGCTCTATTATCCGGCCATCATGAAAGCGATCGCGGAAACGGGATTCAAAGGATTTGTCGCTCAGGAGTTTGTCCCTAAGCGGGCTGATAAGCTCGAGTCGCTCAGGCAGGGTGTGCAAATTTGTGATATTTGATAGCATTTAACCGGTCGGGAGGCAAAGAAAACGCTGGGTACCTGGAGCTATTTCCCCACGACCTGATGGGACGGCGCTTAAATGCCCCCGAATAACGAACGAAGTTGGTGAGGAGTCAAAAACATGGAAACGAATCTGATCGAATTGCGGAGGCAGAATGGCAGGCGGGGAGGAAAGATCCCGTTCCTGTCTTACCTCAAACTCAGTGATTTTATCGTGTCTTCTTTGAACGGGAAGGAGCATATAACGGTTTTCGAATTAATTGATCGCGCAACCACCGCGTTTAAAGATGAGGCAATGATGAAGAGAGTCCTGGACGTTAGAGAGGATCTCGTTGCAAAGAAAATACTGAGTATGAAAGTGCTTCCGGGCCGAAACCAGTTGCTCGGGCTGAGCCGCGATTTCCAGCAAAACAGGACCGTGATGGTGACACTCGCCGACCAGCACTCCTCGGGAGTTTATGTAACTTTCTGATGCTGTTCACAGCCTGCATTCCGCGACGACCGGTTTGCTGATGCCGGCAGCCTATGCCGCCGTGTACGGCGGGGAGTTAACCGATCGCGTCAAGCGGTTTTCGCTGCTGTTCGCGGTTACGGGACTTTTTTAATTCCGATGGCGTGAAGCCCGTGACTTTTTTGAATTGCGCCGACAGGTGAGCAACGCTGCTGTATCCAAGCTTTCCGGCAATCTCACTGAGGTTGAGCTCGTCGTAAAAGAGCAACTCCTTAGCCTTTTCGATTTTCTGGCGGATAATATATTGTTCGAGGGTGATCCCTTCGACACTTGAAAAAAGATTGCTCAGGTAATTGTATTCGTAATGCAGTTCCTCTGCAAGAATCCGTGACCAGTTGACCTTGAGATCCAGTTTGTCGCAATGGTGAATCATCTTGATCACCTTGTTTTTGATCGATTCAATCAGCCGCGCTTTCCGATCATCGATTCGTTCAAAGCCGAGTTCGAGCAGCGCGTGATCAAGCTTCTGCAACTCTTCGGGGCCCGGTGCTTCAACACCGAGTGTCACTTCTCCCAGCGCAACCTTTTCCGGACGGAGCCCCTGACTTTCCAGCAGGTGTCTCACGGCCAGGATGCAACGGTTGCAGACCATATTTTTGATATACAAGGTTGTCATCGGATTCATTCTGATTTCAGCACTCTCAAGCTAAGCAGCAAATTGAAACGTGAGCATTCCAATTTTGGCTGGCGAGGCAAGAATAGAACACTTTCTGTCTGGAAAGCGTTCTGAATCACGCGCTGCAAGTTAAAGCGGTTTCGAATAGGCTGTAATGGTTTCAATCCGGCCGTCCGGCAAATGGGTTAACGGGGAAACTTTCACGCTGCGAAGGTGTGTTTTTCCGCCGGATAAGGTGCTGTCGTGGTAGAATAAATACCACTTCCCGCGGAATTGAACGATCGAGTGATGATTGGTCCAGCCCACAACCGGGTTGAGGACAATGCCCTGGTAGGTGAATGGGCCATATGGATTGTCGCCTGTGGCGTAGCAAATGAAGTGCGTGTCCCCGGTAGAATAGGAGAGGTAATACTTTCCGTTGTATCGATGCATCCAGCAAGCTTCGAAAAAACGCCGGTTGTGATCGCCGCTGAGCAACGGCTTGCCGGCCTCGTCGAGAATGCTGATCTCTTTAATCGGTCCAGCGAAGGACACCATGTCGGCATTCAGTTTGGCAACCCTGGGGCCAAGCGCGGGCTGATCATTTGCCGGTTGGTCGTCGGTTGTCGAATACTTTCCGGCACGCCAACGCTGGAGCTGTCCGCCCCAAATGCCGCCGAAATACATGTAAACTTCTCCGTCGTCATCGGCGAAAACCGCGGGGTCGATGCTGTAGCTGCCCGGAATGGGCGATGTCATTGCCTCGAAAGGACCGGCTGGCGACGACGCGGTGGCCACTCCTATCCGGAAAATGTCGTCGCGATCCTTAGCAGGAAAATACAGGTAGTACTTTCCGCTTTTGAAGGCTGCATCCGGCGCCCAGAGTTGTCTCTTTGCCCAGGGAATATTTTTTATATCGAGCGCTACGCCGTGATCCGTCACAGGACCGCCGATGGAATCCATTGACAACACATGGTAGTCGCGCATGTCGAAGTGGTCGCCAAGATCGGTTTCAGGAATGCCGGCATCGATATCATGTGAAGGATAAATAAAGATGCGGTCTTCGAACACGTGGGCAGACGGGTCGGCCGTGAACATGGAGGTGATCAGCGGTTTTGTTACCGATCCCCATTGGTCCTTTGTTGTATCTGCAGCCTGCGCGCCGGCCTGCGTGTCGGCTGCCGGAGGTTGGCAGCCGGGAAGCATGAAGGAAGCGATTACAGCTGCGAGGCTGGATCGAAGAAGAGGCGACTTGCGAATGGAATTCATGTTTTGAAATTTAGGCCTGGTGCAATTGGGTCATTTTCGAATAAGGCTGTTTTCGGGTGTAAATCCAAATAAATAAAAGGAAATATTACATTTCGCACTTTTTCTAACTCACGGACGCTGCCATTAAATGTAATTTATACACGAATTTTGGCGATTGACCTGGCTATTCAATTCGCTGGTGTCGGATGAATGTCTTAGCGGAGAAGCAAATGACGTCGAGAAACGGATCAAACGGTCCGGACAAGACGGGAGACTTTTAGTTTCCGGATGATCAGCTCCGCCACCAAGAGGTTTGGCACCCAACAGAGCCAGGCAATGATGCGGTAGGCGGGAATAAAATCCATGCCCCATCCGACCTGTAACAACGGTAGCCATATACGCAATGTGACCGCAGCAAAACACAACGCATAGCTGCGGATCATCCAGTACTCATGCTGATCCACTTCGACCCGTCGGATGGCAAGGTAGGCGAATGTGCTTGTCAGGAGCCATCCGATGGCCAGCGCGCTAAATCCGGTCACGGGTATCAGGCCGCCAGTGGCAAATAATGCGATGTAAAGTCCCGAACAGCCACTGAGCAAAACCGCGATGAGATAGCTTTACCCGAGCGCACGGTGCAGGCCCGGTCGCTTTTTACGCAATCGCTTCTGAAACTGCGGCCACCCCAGCAGCAAGGCAATCCCTCCAAAACTGATGTGCGTAAAAAATGTGAAGTGCCAGATACCACGAGCGAGTACATCCGCAGGCTTCGAGGCAAGCAATCCACCACCCATATCAACCAGCAAATACATCAGCGGGTAAAGCCCGATCGTGATCGCAAAAAAAATAAAAACAACACGCAGGATTAGTCCCATAGGATCAGTTTCTTTTGCCGGGTTCCCACGGCCATAGCACGACGTGCCAGTCTTCCTTCGGGTCTGTGTAGCGGTGAATTTCAATGAAACCCACTCGCTTGTGAGCCTGCAGCGATCGCACGTTCCTCGATGAAATCTCCGTGATCGCGAAATCGTAACGCGGTGCCATTCTCCTGCGGTATTCCTCGTAACAGTGATCAAAGACCCCCTTTCCGCGATAACCCTTGTCGACACAGACCTGCCCAACCACAATAAAATTATAATCAGAAATCACTTTGGTGTGATACATGATTTTGTCAAAAATTTCAAACATCGGCACCAATACCGGAATGTCGTTTCGCGCGTGTTTTGTCATTGCCAGCATGTACGCGACAACCGTATCCCCGTCTTTGCAAATGACATGCTGTTCGGTATTGTTCATTTTTTCCAGCTGCGCCAGCGAATGAACAACAGTGACAAATCCCTCGGAACGCGACTCCCCTGGACTGAGGTATGGCTCGAGATTTGCTTGCTGCAACGCGATAATCCCCAGCAAATCAGCTGTTGTTTGAGCCGTTGTGTATGTGAGGGCAGGATGCATGTGGTGAATATCAACCCAAAGTAAAATTCTTTGGGCCTGAAGCAAAGAGTCCTTTAAAAAATTATTCGTAACTTATATTCTGCCATTCGCAACTTAACCTCTCGTGTATGAAACAAATATTACTGATTTGTACTGCCTGTCTCGCTATGCTTGACAGCTTTGCCCAGGGTGAGATTGGGTTCGCGCTCCAGTACATTCACCCGCGCGGAACAATGTCTCAGACGATTAACGGCGGACTTGGATTCACACTTTCGGCAGGACACAATTTTGAAAAACCTTTCGCCGCCGGCTTCCAATTCTCCTATAACAATTACGGTTATAGCAGGACCAGGCAACAGTACACCTTCGACGACGGGTCTGTTACAGAAACGTATGTTTCGATCGATAACTACTTTTTGAACCTCAATGCGAACGGGAAGGCTTTCCTCAGGAATGGAAAGAATTTTAATCCTTATGTTGGCGGCAAGCTCGGGTACTCGTGGTATCGCACATCCCTCAACATCGAGGACCCTGAAGATGTCACGGCTTGTGAGCCGCTGGAATCGCACATCCTTTCCAAAGATGGAACGGTCACGATTAGTGCCGGCGCGGGTATTCGCCTCGACATTTCGTCAATATTCAGGTCGGTGGAAGAGGGCAGAATGTATTTCGATTTCAATGCCTATCTCGTCCAGGGTGGTCGTGTGAAATATATGAATGTCGACCATCACCCCATGGAGGCACCAGAGCGGGATGTCATGGCCAGGTTCATCAATACCCAGACTCAAATTGTTCATGAGCACCATGTAGGCTACCAGTACTCCAGCTTTGTAAACATGTTGGAGTATCAGTTTGCGTTTATCATCCGGGCACCGCGTTAATACCTCTCAAAATTGGAGCCGATGGTCAGGCCGACCGCATGGATGCTTCCGGCAGTACCGCAGCGATCAGCTGTTCCTTCGAAATGGGTTTTGTCAGAACATGTTCGATGCCCATCGCGTTAGCGCGGCTCAGTTCGCGGGGGTCCAACGACGAGGTGACAATGACAATTTTCACCTTGTCCTTGTTTGCAAAAGGCATTTTGTTGAAGGCCTCAAGGAATCCGAAGCCGTCCATGACGGGCATATTAATATCAAGCAGGATCAGATCAGGCCTCGGGCGCGTTCCGGAGAAATACTCATTGAATAGCAGGAGCGCCTCCGCGCCGTTTGTCGCAACGTCCACCTCGGTGATCCCAAGGCTTTCCAGAATTTTCCTGTTCAAGATGTTAAAAACCTGATCATCATCTACAAGTAGAACATTCATCTTAAACGCGTTAAATTTTACCGGTTCAGCCGTAAGATGCGGCACGCAACCTGCATATAATATAAACAAAATATTAGGAAAATTTGAGGCGTAATGCTTTTTTAAAATCAATGTTCGCAAGCACAGGTTTCGCTATATTTTCACGTGTGTGCGCAACAACTCGCTTTTCCGAATGAGTTGGCGGCACATCGCATCACACTGTCCGGTAACACCCATGGACAACAGCAACATAGACATTGTACCCTTTGAAAAACAACACTGGCCCGAGGTTGCTGAGATTTTCTCACAGGGGATCGCGACCGAAAACGCAACTTTCGAAACTGCGGTGCCGGACCTTCCGACATTTCTTCACCGGTTTCATCCAGGGCTGCTCTGGGTTGGTCTTAAACGACGCCAGGTAACGGGATGGGCTGGCCTTCGCCCCTTCTCAACAAAAAAAGTTTACGCCGGCGTTTGTGAAGTGAGTGTGTATGTTCACGCGGACCACCGAGGGATGGGTATTGGCAAGACGTTGTTGCACCACCTTGTTGACGAGAGCGAAAAGGCGGGCATGTGGACGCTGTTTGCTTCAGTTTTTCCCGAAAACGCGGCCAGCATCAGCCTTCACCGGGCGTTGGGATTTCGTGAAATCGGTTACCGCGAAAGGGTCGGGAAACTCAATGGCGTGTGGCGCAATACCGTTCAGTTTGAACGCCGCAGCAAGATCAACGGACTATAGGTTTGTGGTGGTTGATCCCGTTTAACAATTTCCTGCACGCTCAATATTCTTTTCAGAAATCCGCGTATCTTAGGGATTACGTCCAACCGCCATTGCGCAAGAAAGTTCATGTCGTTGACAAGAACCGCACTCCGTTTTGCGCCCCAATACAAATATCAAGAAAAACTGCTGCGTCGCTCCAGCCTTCGTGTTGACCTGCGAATGAGCGGGGCTTGGTTTGCACAGGTTACGAGCCTGACGAATGATATCTGAATTTGTGAAATATGAAATATTAAACCTCAGTTGCGTATATGAATAAAGTTGCTTTAGTCTTTTTACTGACCATGATGGCCACCGGTTCCGGGCTTGCCCAATCACAGCGGGAAATCGCCCGGCAGAAGGGCAAAGAATTTTATGACAAGGGAAACTATGCCGACGCGATACCCTACTATGAGCAGGCGCTTGAACTCGAGCCCGAAAACCAGGACGTGTTGTATTCGCTCGGACTGTCCTACCGGTACACGAATCGCAACGAAGAGGCGGTCAACAAATTTCTCAAGCTCGAATCAATCAATCCAAATTATTGGGGTTGGTTCTACTATGAGTGTGCCATCGCCTATGAAGGGCTCAAGAAACCAGGGGAAGCGATTGCGATGTACAACAAATTCCGCGAAAAATATCCAAAGGATGCTGCGCGAACGATCTTTCACCATCAGGCTGAATACAAACTGAATTATGTGCAAGCGCAGCAGGAGTTATTGAAGGCCGGTAATTCGGTTGCCAAGCCACCGGTCAAACTTCCGCTTTCTGCCAATAGCAAGTATTCCGATTATATGCCGGCTGCCGACCCGACCGGACGAAGATTGTATTTCACCTCCAAGCGTGTTGGTGGAATTTCCCAGGAGAGCGCCGACGCTTCCGAAGGCGAAGAGGATTTGTACCTGGTGGAAAGGGACGGTGAAACATGGGCAGAAGCGCAATTGCTACCTGCGCCGATTAATTCAACCAACCACGAAGGAGCGGCGTGTTTTTCGGCCGACGGACAGTTGATGATCTATACGGGTTGTGGCCGGGACGGTGGCATTGGAAACTGCGATCTTTACATATCAACGCTGGAAGGAGACCATTGGTCGAATCCTGTAAACATGGGCAATGTCGTTAACAGCAAGGACTGGGATTCGCAGCCTACTATATCATTCGACGGAGCCCGTATCATCTTCGCTTCGAATCGACCCGGTGGGTATGGGAGCGAGGACCTGTACATGATTGAGCGAAACATATTCGGCGAATGGGGCCCGGCCATGAACCTCGGCGGAATGATCAATACGCCATTCAGCGACATTTCTCCCTTCCTGAGCCACGACGGCAAAACGCTGTACTTTGCCTCGTATGGTCACCCGGGTTTCGGCGGATATGATCTGTTCAGAAGTGTTTATGAAAATGGAAAGTGGAGCGCACCGGACAACCTGCGGCAACCGCTTAACACGCCTGGTGATGACAGGTATTTTACAATTGGAGGTTCTGGCGAGATCGGTTTTTTTGCCTCCGATCGCGACGCAGGGCAATTGGACCTTTACCAGGTTGAGATACCCGAGGACATGAGACCAACGCCTACCGTGATCGTCGCAGGAATTGTGACCAATGAAAAGAATGGCGAGAAAATCGGCGCGTATGTGCTGGTCGAAGATCT
>DASPNN010000656.1:0-9163 GCA_035626495.1 Chryseosolibacter sp. | reverse complement strand
ACAAAATCGTCCGTTACGATGTAACGACTGGCCTCCCGGTAGAGACTGTATTTGATGGCGCGACGTTTTCACCAAAGCTGGTGGTTGAAAGCTATGACTTCAGCACCGACGAAGGCAAGATTCTTATCCGCACTGAATTCCAGAGCATTTACAGGCGATCGTATTCCGCGGAGTACTTTGTCTTTGACCGCAGCCAGAAAACGATTCAAAAATTGTCGACCAACGGCAGGCAATCCTATGCGACATTTTCACCCGATGGCTCTAAGGTCGCGTTTGTTCGCATGAATAACCTGTTCGTTGTTGACCTGACGACACTCGAAGAGCTTCAAATCACCGCCGATGGGGCGTTTAACAAGGTCATCAACGGATCCACTGATTGGGTGTATGAGGAGGAATTCAGTTTCGTGATTGGATTTTTCTGGTCCCCCGATAGCCGCAAGATCGCCTACTACAAATTTGATGAATCGGGTGTTCGAGAATACAATTTGCAACGGTGGAATGCCGGGGTGTTGTATCCGGAGGACTACCGGTTCAAATATCCAAAAGCCGGCGAGTCCAATTCTGTGGTCAGCATCTGGTTGTACGATGTCGGCAGCCGCGTTACGACACAGGCCGAGACTGGTGAAGCCGGCGATTTTTACATCCCGCGCGTGAAGTGGACAAAGGACCCGAATGTACTTTCTATTCGGAAACTCAACAGACTGCAGAACACGTTGGAGCTGATTCATGCCAATGCCGCAACAGGGAAATCGAAGGTGGTCCTGACTGAGAAAAGTGACACATTCATCGACATCGAGTTTACCGATGATCTAACCTATCTGGCGGACCGAAAACATTTCATTCATTCCAGCGAAGCAGACGGATATAAGCAGTTGTACCTGTATTCCATGGATGGGGTGCTGGTAAGAAAGCTGCCCACGGGCGACTCAGACATCGTTGACTTTTTGGGGCTGGATGAGAAGGCAAAAATTTTGTACTACACGTCGAAGGAGATCTCACCGTTGGAAACGCATTTGTATTCTTTGTCGCTGGATGGCAGGAAAAAAATAAGGATGTCGCAGGAGCGCGGCACGCACGATATTAATATGAGCCGAGACTTTCAGTTTTATATCGATCATCATAGCAGTGCGTCCACTCCAACGGTTGTAACACTTTTTCAGACGAAGGCTAATAGGCCGGTCAAGATCCTCGAAAAGAATGAGGGACTCGCCGCGCAGGTGCGGGAATTCAATTTGGCAAAGAAGGAGTTTTTTTCATTCAACACTTCCGACCGATCATTGCTGAATGGCTTTATGCTCAAGCCATCTGACTTCAGCGCAAACCGGGAATACCCGGTTGTCATGTACCAATACAGCGGGCCCGGATCGCAGAACGTTTTGGATGCATGGTCGGGAGGTCATTTTTACTTTCACCAAATGCTGGTCCAACATGGTTACATCGTCGTGGTTGTGGATACGCGCGGCACCGGGGGGCGCGGGGAAAAGTTCAAGAAGGTTACTTATAAGCGACTGGGCGAGTTTGAGCTCGACGATATTCTCGAAACGGCGAAGTATTTAAGTACCCTAAATTTTGTGGACGATACGCGGATGGCGGTGTGGGGATGGAGTTATGGCGGATATATGTCGTCGCTGGCGATGACAAAGGGCGCCGGCGTATTCAAGGTGGGAATCGCGGTAGCACCAGTCACGAGTTGGAGATTTTATGACACGATCTATACGGAGAGATATTTACAAACGCCGCAACTCAACCCGGAAGGCTACGATGTAAACTCACCCTCGACCCATGCGGATAAGCTGCGGGGTAAGTTTCTGCTTGTTCATGGGACGGCCGACGATAACGTTCATTTTCAAAATTCCGTGGTGTTGCAGCAAGCGCTCATCAATGCGGGCAAACAGTTTGATTCGTTCTATTATCCGGACAAAACCCATAGTATTTCCGGTGGTAAGACCCGACTGCACCTGTACACCATGATGTTCGACTACATCCGCACGAATTTGTAATCATCTCAGAGCCAGGACCCTCTTCAATAAACTTTCAATAACTATTGAAAGTTTAAAAACGTTTCTACATATTTATCCGTATGAAATAGAGGGCCGCGAGAGCGAAATGGATTAGCCCGGGCAATCGGGGATAATTCAGGGGCGCGGAGTAATCTCCGCAACGCATGGAGCTGGGCCATCGCTTTTGTTCCACGTCAGCGTTTAAGGCGGAGGAAGCGTGTCTAGGATAGGTGATGAAGGACAAAGAAATATTTTTTTACATATAAATTTCAAATCATTCTGAAAGTTCGAAAACATTGAAATATATGAGAATTTTGGACCTGATCATTCAAACGCTTCTAGCAGGCCTGGCACTCGAAGCGGCCGTGTCCCGTTGGCTGGATCACGACGTCACCTTCAATTTCATGGGTGTCCAGTTCCTGATGGGGTCTTGGCAAATGGCGAGTTCCCTGGTCTCTCTGGTGCGCCCGGGCCCGCTCTTCAAGGGCAAACTTGTACACTTTACCGCAGCATCGCTGTACCTCATTTCATTGTTCGCGATTCCTGAAGTCCAGACCGACATTCCGGCATGGTATTTCATAGGCCCGCCGTGGGTGCTTGCTGCCTACTATTACCTCCTTACATGGAAATCTGTACTTGTAAATCGGAAACAGCCTACTCGTTTCTTGCCACACACTAATTTTTAATCAAATGAAACCGTTAAACGACCACACGATCCTATACGATGACCAGTGCCCGTTATGCGATCGGTATACATCGGGATTCGTAAATGCCGGCATGCTTGACAAAAATGGAAGAAGAGAATTTTCGAAGGCCGGCGCCCTGCTTGACCGCATTGACCGTGAGCGCGCCTGTGACGAGATCGCTCTTTTGAACCGTCGTACAGGGGAAGTCACCTACGGAATTGACAGTTTGATGAAGATCCTCGCCAACTCCTTTCCATTACTGAAGCCTTTGTTTTCAAACGCCGTTTTCTATGCTGCGATGAAAAAATTATACGCATTCATTTCCTATAACCGCAAAGTGATTATTCCCGGCCGCGCCTCCGACGGCATCGTGTGCGAGCCGACCTTTAAGGTGTCATACCGCACCGCATACCTGGTGTTTGCCTGGATTGCCACCGCTGCCGTGCTGCATGTATCCTTGAGGACGTTGACCCCCTTGACTGCTGCGAGCAGCTTTGGACGGGAATTGCTGATCTGCGGTGGGCAAATCATCTTCCAGGCGGCGGTGGTTGGACTTAACCACAAAGACCAAACGTTCAATTACCTCGGAAACCTAATGACAATATCGTTCGCCGGTTCACTTGCATTGATGATCTTGCTTCCGGTCGCGAAGGCGGGATTTTTCCCAATCTTGACCCTGGCCTGTTTTGGTGTTGTGGTAAGCCTCATGCTTCTCGAGCATATGCGGCGAATACGTCTGCTTCGATTAACCTCCATTCTCACGGTAACTTGGATTCTTTATTGGCTTCAAGTGCTGGCCTGTATGTATTTTTTGCCATGACAACCATTTACTTGTCGACACGCATCCATGCATCCTGCGACACTTGCTTTGACCTCTCACGCAGCATTGACCTTCACCTTGCCAGCCAACACGCCTCGAAGGAAGAGGTCATTGGAGGGCGCAAGAGCGGGCTTCTTGATCCCGGGGAGTCTGTGACCTGGGCGGCAACTCATTTCGGTATAAGATTCAAAATGACCGTCAAGCTGACCGCTCTGGAACGTCCAAGACTTTTCATTGACGAAATGGTTACCGGCCCGTTTCTAAGAATGAAACACCTGCATGAGTTTAGAAACTCGGGAGGGAGTACGACCATGATTGATATCTTCAGTTACAAAGTGCCGTTTGGACTGGCCGGAAAATGGTTCGATCACTTGTTCCTGAAACGGCATTTGACCGCGCTACTGATAGAAAGGAATGCGTGGATCAGGATGTTGGCCGAGCGGCTTGGGAATCCCAAAAATAATTGATTATGATAGACAAGATTGTGATTGCTGGCGGAAATGGGTTTCTTGGAACAGCGCTCGCACGCCATTTTAAGCCGGGGGCCCGGGAGATTGTTGTCCTTGCCAGAAACTTCTTTGAAGCCGGTCCCGGGATCGTTTTAAAACGATGGGATGGAGAAACTTTAGGCGACTGGGCACAGGCCTTAGACGGTGCAGATGCATTGATCAACCTATGCGGCAAGAATGTCAACTGCAGGTATACCGAAAAAAATAGAGCTTTAATTTACAACTCCCGCGTCAAGAGTACGCGTGTACTGGGTATGGCTGCCTCGAAATGTCGTGTCCCTCCCGCAGTGTGGATCAATTCAAGCTCCGCGACGATCTACCGCGCATCATTTACGAAGTTAATGACTGAGGAGGATGGTGAAATTGGCGACGATTTCAGTATGAATGTGTGCAAAACGTGGGAAAGTGAATTTAATTCTATTCAGCTGCCGCAGACGAGAAAAATTATTTTCAGAACGGGGATTGTTTTCGGCAATCAAGGCGGCGCGCTGCCGGCGCTGCAGGGACTTGTGAAGATGGGTGTCGGATACCAGGGCGATGGCAGGCAATATTGCAGCTGGATACATGAACTGGATTTTTGCAGGGCGGTAGAGTTCGTCATAAATAATCGGCATGCCGAGGGAATTTATAACGTCGTAAGTCCTTTGCCGCTGCGGAACTCGGAATTGATGGAAGCCCTTAGGGAGGTGATGGAAGTTCGTGTTTCCATACCGGTTCCGAGGTGGGTATTGGAGCTTGGTGCGATGGTCATTCGCACAGAAACGGAACTGGTGTTGAAAAGCCGCAAAGTTTTTCCGAAAAGATTATTAGATGAGGGTTTTGTTTTCGAATTTCAGGATGGGAAAACTGCTCTGAAAGAACTATGCCGGAAAAAAGCGACGATAAGACGCGCCTTTATTTCATCGCCTTGATTCCGCCTTCGCCGATATACGATGAAGCGCTTGGACAAAAGCTCTATTTTAAAGAAAATTACAACAGCAAGGCTTCCCTGAATTCCCCGCCGCACATTACCCTTCACATGCCGTTCCGGTGGAAGGAGAAAAAAGAAAATGAGCTTGGTGCGCGACTTGAGCAGTTCATGAAGAGATTCGATCCGATCAAAGTCTGCCTGGATAACTATTCATCATTCCCCCCGCGCGTGATTTTTATCAACGTCGTGAAAACCGACGCCTTGGAGGACCTGCAGCGCGGCATTCAGCGATTTTGTAAGAAGGAGCTCAATCTATTTAACGCTAATTACAAGGAACAACCATTTCATCCGCATCTTACACTGGCATTCCGCGACCTGAAAAAACCCAATTATAAGAAGGCTTGGGATGAGTTCGAGAACCGTGAGTACAAAGCAGAGTTTATTGCGGACCGGATCGCTTTGCTTAAGCACAACGGAAAAGTTTGGCAGGTGTTCCGTGAATTCAACCTTGAATCATCATATTCCATAGACAACAAAAGCACCTTGGCTGCGACGGAAGGTTGATCAGTTTTCGCAAAAGGAGCCGCGGGCAACATCCAGCCATTGAATTGAAAATTCCAGCAGTCCTTCAGTCACGCCAGGATCGTTCTCAAAAACCTCCCGCTGAACATCCCCCTTCATGATCAATATTCCGCCGTCGGTGTCACCAAACGTACCCTCCGCCACGACGTTACCCGTTTCAATGAGTTGCTTTATGTATAGATCATGCTGACGAATGATCTGCGGAAATGTGCTCGCAGTATATTTTGCCGTGATGGCGTCGAAACGAATGAATGTGTACCTCAACAGTTCGACGGGGCTCGATACCGGACAAACGGTTCCCCACCGGTGGTTGAAAGGAGCGATCTCGATGCTCCAAAGTTCAGCTGGCTCTCCGATCTCGATGTCCAACCGGTCTTTCGCCTCTTCCACACCCATTTGCCGGATAAGAAGAACCGCTCCTTTCGTTTGAAAATACCCGAGGACGATGTGGGCTCCATTTTTCGAAAGGGACTCAACCTTTTTTTTCAGCTGATCCGCTGCTTCGCGGCTCGCCGTTTGGGCACCTGTGTATCGTAGGAAAACGATGGTCTGCTCATTCTGCGAGAAGGCCACGAATGGCATGAAAAGAAATATCCATAAAAGGAGGCGTGACATTTTGTTAAATGAAGCTGAAAATCGACTGGCATTCAAGGGCTACGTGTTCTTTTTTCCAATTAAGAGTACCCCACCCAACACAAATAGCGTTCCCACGATCTGGAGCGCGAATACCGGTTCGCCAAGAAATATGGCTGCCTGGATGATCGTTGAGACGGGTCCCACACTGGCAGCGATCGCCGCATTGTCAGATCCTATACGTTTGATCCCCTCGGCAAACAGGTAAGACGGAATGACGGTTGAAAAAAATGCCATAAAAAGTGCGTAGATATATACCTGTCCCTCCAGATCGGCCAGCGACGCGTTGGTGGTAAACAAAAAATGTATTACCACGGCGACGCTGGCAAAGCTCATCGCATAGCTGTTGAATTTAGCGGCTCCAACTTTAGGGATCAATCGCCCGCTGCCCACAATGTAACTCGCAAACGTGATCGCGCACGCAAAGATCATCAGCGCGCCAAAAACGAAATTCCCATCGTAGGTGTGATGGAGCGATGACTCGCCGATAAAAGCGAGGAGGAGCCCGGCATATGTAATGGCCACAGCGATCCATTGGAGGCGTTTGATCTTTTGACCGAATGCGACCGCTGAAATCAGGAGCACAAGCGTTGGATATATAAAAAGGATCAGTCGCTCGATGCCTGCGGAAACATACTGTAGTCCGATAAAATCGAGCAAGCTGCTGAGATAATATCCGAGGCAGCCGATGATTCCGACGTAAATCCATTCCCGAGTCGTAAACCTGACGTTGCCCGAGCGGCTGGAGGAAACGATTGCCGAAATAACAAAAAAGGGGAGTGAAAAAATCATCCGCAGTGCCAATAAAGTCACCGCTTCCACTTGGGTGTCGCGATAGGCGAGTTTCACGAATATCGCTTTGGTGGAAAAACAAATTGCACCCATGACACAGACCAGCATTCCGATGATGAACTGGCGTTTGGCAAAACCCTTAGTCATTTCAGGGCGCGCTTCAGGACATTGGCCAGCTTCAACATGTCCGCCTTATCGTTATAAACGTTTGGTGATACGCGGATGGCGTCCCCGCGGAATGAAACGTAAATGCGGTTTCTCAGGAGGCTTTCCTTGATCTTCGAAATGTTCGCTTCGGCGGGGAGTCGGATACCGAAGAGATGATGGGCCCGGAATGGCGGGTCTTCGATCCAGCAGCCGAGTTCTTTGATGACCGCAATGGCTTCCATGGTAATTTGCTGACAGTACTCCTGGATGTCCGGCACGTGCCAACGGTTCAGCTGCGCAATTGCCGTCTGCAACATCGGTACAAGAATGAAGTTGCTGCGTTCGCCGGCGTCAAAGCGCAATGCTCCGGGTTGATACTCCGGCTCATAGCTTACAAGCGCAGCGAAATCCTCGCTGTTGAGCCTATTGATCCAATTTTCTTCCAGAGGCTTTCCCTGATTGAAATGTTCGCCGAAGTATGCGACCCCGATGGAGTACGGTCCAAGAAGCCATTTGTAGCCGGCACAGACCAACGCATCAGGTTTTATTTCGCCGACATTGAAGGGTAAAGCCCCGACGGATTGGGTCCCATCGATCACCAGCAACGCACCGACTTCCCGGGTTCTCTTCCGGATTGCACCCAGGTCGAACTTTGTTCCGTCTGCCCAGTGCGTATGCGCGATCGCCACTGCGCGAGTCTTGGCCGTGATCGCCGACAGGATCTTTTCATTCCATATTTTTCCCCGGTCATTAAGAGCTTTTTCGGGAGCCACTGCATGAAGGCGCGCTCCAGACTCGCGTGTGACTGTTTCCCATGGATAGTAGTTGCTTGGAAACTGTTCCGCGGCTACGATGATCTCATCACCGCCTCGAAGCGTCAAATTTTTTGCGACCGCTGAAACGCCGTATGAAACAGAAGGAATGATCGCGATCGAGCGCGGATCTTTCACATTGACCAGTTTTGCAAATTCGGCCCGCAACGCTTCAGAGCCTGTAAAGAAATCCTCGGGGCGGATCTCGACCGGGTTTCTTTTTCTCCTTACCCCCCGGATGCCCGCTTTCTCGACGCTCTTAAGCAGCGGCGCCATGTACGAGCAGTTCAGATATGTAACATTCTCCGGCAACGAGAACTTGGAGTATTTACAGGTAAGCATGCACAAGTATACGATTAAAACCCCTGGGTGTTACGGGATGTTTGTGTCGCGGTTCATAAATGAAAAATTATTAATGAAAGGCTTAAAAACTTTAATAAGATTCTGCGCTCAATCCCACCGCAGGGTATTGATCATGTGCATGATATCTCTCTTCATATATTCTATCGCGGGCGCAAGCGAATCATTGTTGACGCGTGTGTTGAAATACAGTGCGCCTCTCAAAAAATTTTCGGTTGAGTCGGTGATTATGAATTGGAACTGGCTCGGCACTTCGCCTTCGAGCTCAGCGATGACCGCAGTTTTTCCGTTAGGTGTTCGTGAGATCACCTCGTCGATGCCAGAAGCTTTGATCTGATGTTTTGCGGTGAGCGTGAAAGCGTCCTTCAAAAATTCCTGAAGGAGTTTTTCATTACGATTTAGGCGTTTGTAAGTAATATGAACGTTCGACTTCAGGCCCGGATAATAAATTTCCACCCACCATCGTTCGCTGATGCGCGTTGTGTCATCGAGCAGCCGGGCATGAACGGAATATTCGAAACTGTAGGGAAGGGAGTCGGGCAAAGCACGGTACGCGGGCGCCGGCAAGTCGAGGCGGTTGTAGCCGAGTGGCTTGGGAAGGTAATCCTTGTCACAGGCGAAAAGGCAGACGAAAATGATCACGTGTCCAAGACCCAGGCGCATTCTGTGCGCATCCCGCATGACCGGTTCAGGTTTCTTTTCCTTCATGGATGTGGACCTTTAGTTTCTTGATTCTTTTGTGATCGACCGCTTCAATAATAAATGTAAATGGGTCCAGGTTGATCTGGTCGCCGATTTTCGGCAGCTCCTCATGCAATTCCTGCAACACGGACCCCAATGTTTCGGTCTCATTCCTTACGTCGGGAAAAGCGGCGGGTTCCACATCAAGGATACGGCACAGCTCGTGAAAGG
>DASPNN010000655.1:0-5239 GCA_035626495.1 Chryseosolibacter sp. | reverse complement strand
CACCGGCAGTGGCTGCGGGTGGCGATATCGTGACGATCAAGGGCGACTTCTTTTTGGGGCTCGAAAGCGTCAGCTTCATCGATGCCAAGACAGGCGTGGCCACTGAAGCAGAGATCGTTTCATCGACGGTGGACGAGATCCGTGTGGCGGTGCCCGCCGGAACAAAGGTATCGTATATATCGGTGACCACGGGCGGTGGCACCGTTCGTTCCACGAGCACGTTTGGTTTTAACTATATCATCTATGCCGATGCGCTGAACCCGGGCTGGCAGAACTGGAGCTGGTCCAGTGAATTCGATTATAGTAGCCCGACCGTTGTGAAGAGCGGCCAGTACTCGTATAAGCAAACTTATACCGGAGGATGGGGTGGCGTCCAGCTCTATGGCGCCGATTTGCCGATCAGCGAATACACCGCGTTGAAGGTATCGATCTACGGAGGACCGGGAACAGCAAACAAGGAAATCATTGTGACCATTAACTGGGCGGTCCAAAAGCGGATCACCCTCCAGCAGGGCAAGTGGACGGATTACACGATTTCATTGAGTGACCTAGGAAATCCTCAAACGATCAATGTGCTCGTTTTCCAGGAGGTCGGAAATACCGGGGGACCGGCTCCGTTCCTGATGTACATCGATGACCTTGGTTTGATCTGATCAATTTTTCCCAATGGCGTGACCCTCCGCCATTGGGTTTATACGAAGCAGAAACTTTAATATTATCCCACATGAAATCACTATTCAGAAAATATGCGTTCATTGCCATTCCCCTGGTATCGCTGGTCGCGGTAACCGGATGTGATGATGAAGCCCTTGAAGCCGGAAAATTTGCCAAGCCGGTGATTGTCGATGTCACTCCCGGCGCCGCGTTGATCGGCACCCAAGTCACCATCAACGGAACCGGGTTGGGGAAAGTCACCCGGGTGGAATTTGCCAGCTTTGCAGCCTCGTCGTTCACGGCGAACGATGAGTCTATTACCGTCACCGTACCGCAAGGACTTGCCGAAGGTCCCCTGCTGTTGTCGGTTTATTATCCAGGCGCATCTGAAAACAATCTTGGGCCATCCGATAACGTCGAGTTCACGGTGCTGTACGCTCCCGTCATCTCTTCCTTGAGTGTCGCCCAGGCGAAGCCAACGAAACAGGTGACGATCACAGGTACATCCCTGGCCGGCGCCACGAGCGTGAAGTTCGGAGACGTGGCTGCAGCATTCGAAGCGGATGCAACGACAATTGTGGCCACCGTTCCCGATATTGACACACCTGGTGAGACACAGATCACTGTGACCACTCCCGGTGGTACGGCTTCCGTGCCCTTCACAGTGCTGGCAAAGGTCCCCGAAGTACATTCCTTTACGCCTGTTGAAGGAAAGGCCGGCGTCCAGATCACGGTCAACGGATTGTTCTTCGAAGATGTTCAGTCTGTGAAGATCGGTGAGACAACCGTTGCGAACTATACCGTTGTAGGGCCGACCCAGATCACGTTTAATATTCCGCAGGGGGCAACCACAGGAAAAATCATTGTGACCACCGATATCGGCACGGGAGAGAGCGCCTCGTCCCTTAACGTGATTCAGTCGCTGCCTTTGCCTTATACGATCTACACCGACGAGCTCAATTCAACTTGGCAAAAATGGGGCGGCTGGGGCACGAGCACCCAGGAGATGGCAAGCACCGAACAACCCAAAACCGGAACCAATGCCATCAAGGTGACATACTCCGATGGATATGGAGGATTTCAGCTGCACCCGACAAACCCCGATCCCTTCAAGCTTGAGGACGTTTCGAAGGTCAAGTTGTCAATCTATGGTGGAGCGAACGCCGGCGGGAAGAAAGTCGTACTCTACATCAAAAACAAAGCCGGTCAGGAGAGCACGAAAGTGGAACTGACACTCGCGGCCGACGCTTACACTTCTTTTGAAGTAACCAAGGCGCAGCTTGGAAACCCTGCAGACATCAATGAATTTGTAATTCAAAACTGGGGAACGGCGAACATCACGATTTACATCGATGATATTTCCCTCGAATAATCAGAATCCCGGTCATCAGAAGGCAATGGTACACGACGCGTGTACCATTGCTTTATCCGACGGGTTCAGCGCCTGAAAAGTATGCCGCATAATAGGTCTCGTAAAATTACATGGTATTCCATCGGGTTCATAACCTGGGTTGTTGTGCTTATGTCTGTTCTGCACGGAGGCGCGCAGGTGTTAGAAGCTGAAAATGGAACGAAATTCGGCACGTCCGTAAGCACGCAACGAAGTGGCTATACTGGGAGCGGATATGTTACCGGTTTCGACGCCGAAGGCGACAAGCTGCTGATCGATTTTTCTTCGACACGCGGATATTATCATCTGTATATCCGGTACGCCTCTGCTTCCGGGGACAAGTACAATTTCATACAAGTCAACGGACTCACTACAGGATCGGTGGCCTTTCCGATGTCCGCATCCTTCAACGAGACCTATGCGGGAAAGATCTATCTCGAGCACGGGATGAATTCGATCGGAATTATCAAAGAATGGGGCTATGTTGACATTGATAACTTCCGGCTCGAAATCGGAGAACCCGCCGCGATCTACCAGCTGGCCGAAAACCTGGTGACGCCGGAACCGTCAGACAAAGCAGACAGCATCTATCAGCAACTCTGCGATCTGTATGGGAAAGTGATCCTGTCGGGCCAATACGGCGGCGACGCTGAACTCAACCGTATCCAGTCTGTGTCTGGTAAAGTTCCTCTCATTCGCGGTTTTGATATGATGGACTATTCTCCAAGCCGCGTTGAGCGCGGAGCGGTGTCGACAGAAACTGAAAAAGCGATCGCATGGCATGAGGCGGGCGGTGTCGTGACTTTTTGCTGGCATTGGAATGCACCCAAAGACCTTATCGATCAACCGGGCAAAGAATGGTGGCGGGGATTCTATACCGACGCGACGACATTTGATGTCGAGAAGGCAATGAGCGATCCGGCCAGCGAAGAATACAGTCTCCTGGTGCGCGACATCGATGTGATCGCAGCCCAGCTTCAGAAACTTGAGGACGCGGGCGTACCTGTCCTGTGGCGCCCATTACATGAGGCAGAGGGGAAATGGTTCTGGTGGGGTGCGAAAGGCCCTCTGCCTTGCAAATGGCTTTGGAACCTGTTGTTCGATCGGCTTGTAAACCACCACCAGTTGAATAACCTGATCTGGGTTTGGACCTCGACCGGAAACCCCGCTGCCCTCGATTGGTATCCGGGAGACGACCGTGCTGATATGATCGGTGCGGATATATATTTGCCCGATGGTTCTTACGGCAGCAGCTTCAACACGTTCGATAACATCGCCACATTGTATTCCGGACGGAAAATCATCGCTCTGTCAGAAAATGGACCTATTCCAGACCCCGAGCGAATGTTTGTCGAGCGCGCGGCGTGGAGCTGGTTTTGTACCTGGGGTGGAGGTTTTATTCTCAACGGCACGTCTAATAGCGCTACACACATAAACCACGTTTTCAATCACGAGTATACAATCACGCGCGATGAGGTCGACGGTCTTGACAGCATTGTGGCCCGGCTCGGCAAGCGGAGGCAACAAATAGACAGCCAGCTGCCTGTGACGGCGTCCGAA
The DNA here is from genome assembly GCA_035626495.1 of Chryseosolibacter sp. Taxonomy (GTDB): domain Bacteria; phylum Bacteroidota; class Bacteroidia; order Cytophagales; family Cyclobacteriaceae; genus Chryseosolibacter. Next base: position 1,635 of record DASPNN010000655.1, on the reverse strand, counting down.
GGCGGGATGGCCGGCTTTGGGTTTTACCCGAATCCGCTTTCGAAGGACAATGACATTCTCACGCTCACCGGATTGACTGGCCGCGTTATCGTCACCCTGTTGAACAGTCACGGGAAAGTGATCAACATTCAGTCGCATCACGGTAGGAATCTGGAGCTGCACGCCACTGACTGGCCGGCCGGCGTGTACTTCCTAAAGGTCCAATTTGATCGAAGGACCTTATTTGTCCGTGTTATCAGAATTTAAAAATAGAGCTGACATGAAATTTCTTGCAAGGTTTCCTGCTGTACGAATTCTAACGACGCTTTGGATATGGGTGGCATGCGTGGTCGAGGTATGCGGCCAGGAACCACATGGATTTTTTTTGAATGACTTCCAAGCCAAGCAGGCTATGATTCCCCGGTCTGTCCCGGCGGAAAAACCAACGGCGGATGCAACGGTTAAGCTACGGGTGGATATTGAAGATACTGTGTCCCGCGTTTCGCGCTACGTGTACGGCCATAACGCAAATGTGTACATGACCCAAATGGTCGACCAGCAACCCTTGCTTGACCGCATCATTTCCCTTGACCCCCATGTCATCCGCTTTCCGGGTGGCAATTTAAGCAGTGTTTTCTTCTGGAACGCCGAGAAAGGTCAACCTCCTGCCGACGCTCCTGATCAGCTTGTCGATGCGAATGGCAACAGTATTCCACCGGGTTACTGGTACGGTAAAAACGCTGAGGGCTGGACATTGTCAGTTGAAAATTATTACAAAATGCTGGACCTCACTGGGAATAGCGGGATCATTACCATCAACTATGCCTATGCAAGGTATAGCACAGCAGACGACCCGGTCGCGGCCGCAGCGCACCTGGCGGCAGACTGGGTTCGGTACGATGACGGACGCACGAAATTCTGGGAAATTGGAAACGAAAGTAACGGTACATGGCAGGCCGGATTCCGGATCAAAACAGCCGACAACAAGGATAACCAGCCTGAGATCATTTCCGGTGCATTGTATGGCCAGCACTTCAAGGTATTCGCCGACTCGATGAGAAAGGCAGCGGCGGAAACCGGCGCAGAGATTTTTATTGGCGCGCAACTTTTAGCGGAACCCCCTGCGTCATGGTGGAACAACACCGACAAGAATTGGAACAACGGTGTCTTCCAGCAGGCTGAGAACGCGCCGGACTTTTACATCATCCACAGTTACTACACTCCGTACGCGACCAACAGCACGGCAGCATCGGTTCTTGCGTCCGCTACCGGTGTAACGGCTGACCTCATCGAGTTTGTCAACAACAGTCAACAGCAGGCTGGCGTGACAAACAAACCTGTGGCCCTTACGGAATGGAATATTTTTGCAGAAGGATCAAAACAACAGGCATCGTACATCAACGGCATGCATGCTGCGATGGTCCTGGGAGAGCTCATTAAAAACGGGTACGGACTTGCATGCCGTTGGGATCTGGCCAACGGATGGAGCAATGGCAACGACCACGGCATCTTCAATAATGGCGATGAACCTGGTGGGGTGCCGCGGTGGAATCCACGTGCCCCGTACTATTACATGGTGTATTTCCAAAGATATTTCGGCGACCTGATGGTGGAGACCGACGTCACTGGCAGCGATGATGTCCGGGCTTATGCGTC
>DASPNN010000654.1:0-5111 GCA_035626495.1 Chryseosolibacter sp. | reverse complement strand
ATCATTATCCGGACGCGAATCCTGCAAGAACGACTGACAGCGCGCCACGTAAGTGTTGAGCGCATCAAGATCATTCCAGATCGGATTCCTTTGATTGAAATGCACCGCTGCATAGAACAACCACCCCGGCCATGGCGCTTCTGCCGGCGAATACGCCGTGCCATGGTAAACGATGTGATTCACGCCATTGACCATCATACCATCTATGGCAGATTTGACATCCGACAGCGTCGACCTGAAATGTTCGTTCAGCCAGGTAGCCGCCTCGGCCGAGACAAGGGTTTTGCCGGTGACGTTCGCTGCCGATGAAGCCATTCTCAATCGCAGGGGCTCGACGCCTTCGGTCTCAGGGATATCGACGGCAGCATAGAGATCGAGAATGTTTGCGGGCGACCCATGCGCCTGGTTGCGTACCATCGCACCATGGCCGTGTGCCCACGTGCGCCATTGCCAGGTAAAGTTTTCCAAAAGCATTTCCGAAATTGTCTGACGGTAATCGCAAAGTATATGCTGGCTGCTGTCTGTCTCTTCTTCCGTCAAAAGCGCCGGCAGCACCTCTTTCAAGCTATATCCGCGTCTTCGAATGAACTCTTCAAAAAGAGACGGCGTCCAATCGGCTGCACCGGATGCATCGTCAACCTCGTAGGAATCATTGAAAAAAGCCCGCAAGCCACCGATGCGCGCATCCGCCAGGGCGTCGTCGAAATGCCGAAGATAGTTTTTGACGGCCGGGCGCGAGAAGTGATCGATCACATTTCCTTCTCCGCCCGGGCCTGCACGCTCTACCATCTTTCCGTGCCATCCCTCAAATAAAGCGTAAATTTTCCAGGTGCCCGAAGACGGCGTCCAGTTCAGGTGGCCGGTGGAATCGACAAGATGCGTGACATCGACGCTGGCGTTTTGTCCATTGTACGCAAGGACTGCCGCGAGCCGCTGCGTCCGTTCGAACCGGATCTGGTCAATGGCGAGAGCCTGAAGATTTTTGTTTGAACTCACCGGTTGCTGAATTTGCCTGAGCAGTTCCAGTGTCGCGTCACGCTGCTCGATCCTGCGTTCCACCTTGAGCGGAAAAAATGTACCGGGGCCTACCAGCCTCAAAAGTGGCTGTTGAGCCAGTGCGATTTTTTCCTGCAACGTATCGCCGGCACGCAATTGAAACGTTTTGAAACGGAAAGTTTTGCACGCGTCATCGTCCGAAACCCATGGACCGCCAAAAGGCCACCCTGTGCCTGTCGACATATCCACTCCGAGTCCAAGTCGCTCGGCCTCGCGAAGCACATGCTGCAACATTTCCACCCAGGCCGGTGAGAGGTAGTTGATAAATTTGTCTTCGTAGCCAAATACCCCGTAGATCGGGGTGATCTCAACTCCGCCGAAGCCGACAGCCTGGAATGCCTCCATTTCCGAGGTGATTCCTTCTTTGCTGACCGCGCTGCCGTGCCACCACCACCGGGTCCAGGGTTTTGTATCGGAACTGACCGGTGGCCATGCCGTTACGCGTTCCTGAGCCTCCACGTTGCAAATCGATACCAGGATGATCAAGGAGACGCTCGCCAGAAATGACTTCGTACCTGCTGCCATATCAGTCAAGGTGAAAAACTTCGACAAGTGGGATGCTGACCGGTGAATGGTCCGGGTTGGTCTCCATGATATCGGCCATGTGCGCCCACCATTTCTTAACCACATCATTCGAGCCGAGGTCCTGCGATCCTGTTGTTCCATCTACGGTCTGTACTGCAAACAGCGTCCGTGTTTCAAGGTCCAGGAAGATTGAGTAGTCTCGTATCCCGGCCGCTTTAAGCAAGATTTTTAATTCCGGCCAGATTGCATTGTGGCGTTGCCGGTAGATTTTCTCGCAACCCGGCTTGAGTTTCATTTTAAAGGCAACTCGCATATTGTTCCATCAAATGGTGTTTCGTATAAAGTTAAACACGAAGTTCGATGGATGCGGGTCGAAAAGCATCCTGCGCTGAACCGGTCAATTTCCGGTACCAAAGTCAAGATACAGCGTTCCGCGAATCACTTCCCAGCCGTATTTGTTCTTTCCACCTTCAGGTCCATGTTCGCTGGCGGCATCGAATTTGGTTCCGATGGCATTAATTCCGTGGAGGAAGGATATATTGCCCGCCGGAAATGACGGTGCAGTAAAATCGTTTCGGGCACCCTTCGGTTTTTCAGGTGAATACAAGCGCAGGTACAGGTTAGGAGTCGCGGTCAGTACAGCGAAGGGGGATTCATCATTATCCACAACTACCCAGAACATATTTTTGTAGTATCCTTTGAATTCGGGGTAATCCCATGACTCGCCGGTCACGGTATTGTTGTATGGCTTATTCCAAACCCGGAACGCCCCGCCCTTCTTACGGTTGCGCCACACCCGGTATGGTCCATAGGCGAGCATTCTTACCCCGTTTACTTTTTCTTCAGGGTACTGAAAAGTGACGCCTAGAAAATCTGCGGCGTTGAGGGCGTCCCACCGGTAATGCGAGTACCCGTAATCGATGCGTACGACGCCAGATGGGGAGATGGTGTAAGTCAGATATTTCATGTCGCCCGTTGGTGCACATTCGACAACATAGTTATTGTCACGCCGGAAATGCTTCAGGTTTCTAAGACCGGATGCGCCCCACACGAGCGCGGGGCCGTTTCGCAACGATATGGCTACTTGATTTTTTCGGACCCCGGAAATGAAACCCGTTCCTCTTGAGAAAGAAATTGTCAGTTTGCCGGCCGTTACGGTCAGTGTCGAATCATCCTCGGTGGCTGATGGTGCCGGCCCCGCAGATTCGAAATCGGGAAACAAATTGAATCGCGCTGGACTTTTCAAGGGCCAGCTCCACGTAAATATTTCTTTGCCTGTCCAGTCCGTTGCGGTGAGCAACAGCGCATCCGCGTCCCTGAAGCGCGAAGAATCCAAATGCAATAACCCCCGGCTAGCGGGTGCGATATCGGGCCCTGGCATGGAACCTTGCCCGACGACAGTTTCCGTTTGCGCACTCCAAGGCGATGGAAATTTGACCAGCTTCCACGAAAACAAAACATGTCTGAGGTTGGTAAAGAAATAGTCGTTATGGACAGTCAGTTTTCCGTCAAAGTCCGCCGGAAGAATTTCGTGTTCAATGCGCACAGGGGACCAAATCTCTTTGATGGTGAAAAAGCTCCCCTCCTTTTCACGGAAAGGGCCAACGATGCCGTCCGGTGCGCGATCTCCTTTGACGTCAACTGTCGAATCGCGATCCGTGCGAAGAACGCCTTCGTCGGCAAACGCCCAGAGAAAGCAACCTGCAGACAACGGATTGCTCATCATCTGCTTCCAATGATCGTTTAACCCTGCGCCATTGCCTCCGTCGTAGAGGCCGTGCAGGATCTCCGTGGGGAAAAATACAAGATTACCATGATTCAGGGATCCGGCACAGCAATCGTAACCTTTATAGTGTTGTGTATCGGTTCCATTGAAAATATTCCACGGGTGAATGACCTTGCGCTGTTGAGGATCATATTGGCCGTACAAAGGAACCAGGTCGTGATTGTTTCCTCCTTCATTCCCATTGTCCCAAACAACGATGGACGGGTGATTGACATCCCGAATCAGCATTTCACGCAACAGTTCCCTGCCGACCGGGGTGTCGTATTTTTTCTGCCAGCCTCCAAGCTCATCCAGAACAAAGAGTCCCAGCGAATCACATACGTCGAGGAAGTGTTCGTCCGGGGGGTAATGCGACATGCGAACGGAATTCATGTTCATTTCCTTGATCAGGGTCGCATCGAGTATGCTGATCTGCTTGCTCGTTGTCCGCCCGGAAGTCGGCCAGTAGCTATGCCGGTTCACGCCCTTGAAGACGATACGCTGACCATTAACAAAAAATCCAGACCCTTCTCTGAACTCGATGGTCCTGAAACCAAACCTGACTGTTGTTTTATGAAGCACACGGTCCTGTTCCATCAATCTGACTTCTACCAAATGAAGATTGGGATGCTCGGGGTTCCAAGTAGCCGGGGACGGCACGTGGGTGCGAAGGGTGGTTCGCGGGGCGGTCATTTCAACAGACAACGGTGGCCCCAATGGTTTTTTGTCGATGGTGTAGATTTGTGCCTGAACGTGGGTAGCTTTCCTGCTCGCCGACGGGTAGACATGCATCAAAAACGAGCCGTCGGCCCTTGCGTCGACAGCCGTCCAGTCAATATGTTCGCGCGGCAAGATCTCGAGGTATACAGGACGGAAAATGCCACCGAACACCCAGAAGTCGCTCATTCGTTCGGCGCGATTGACCGACGTATCGGCGGAAATCTTTGAAACTTTTACTTCCAAGAGGTTCTCTGCTTTCAGCATCGACGTGATGTCGTACTTGAACCGGTAAAACGATCCACGATGAACCGGCCCTGCGAGTTTGCCGTTCACGCGCACTTCCGTATCGGTCATAGAGCCTTCGAAAACAATCTTAACACTCTTATTTTTCCATGATGGATCGGCGCTGAATTTGAACCGGTACTGCCCGACTTCATTTTTTTTATAGTCCTCTTCCCATCCATAGTGGTAGCTGCCGAAGCCTTGCATTTCCCAGCAGGAAGGCACGGGGATCTTGCCCCAGACTCCGCTATTCCTGCCGGTACTGCAGTAAAAATCCCAGTTCACCGTGTGATCTTTATCGACTCCGGACAAATAGACGCGTTGTGTTTCCTGGGACCATGCGTTGGAGCAGATCCCCAGGGCGACTAAACAATGAACAAAAGCTCGCAACATAATCATTTAGCTTATTGTCAAAAATACTATAAGTTGGTCATATTTCACGGCCTGGGAGAGTTTGCGACACGTCCGCTTATTTAATCCAAAAGTTAGACCGAAGCCAGTTTTGGCAACGATCGAACCATTGGTCCGCTGTTGTCGGGTTATTCAGACCAAAGCCATGACCTCCGCCCTGGTAAAGATGAAGCTCCGCTTTGACACCGTGTGCGAGGAGTTGCTGATAAAAGACAATGCTGTTTTCCGGAATGACGGCTCTGTCGTCAGACGCATGGACAAGAAACGCAGGTGGTGTTTGCCGGGTGACACGGAGCTCATTTGAAAAGCGTGCGACTTTTTCAGGATCGGGATTCTTGCCGAGCAACTGTTC